>JAZRCS010000056.1:0-14604 GCA_045659885.1 Christensenellaceae bacterium | reverse complement strand
AAAAATTCACCGAAAACTTTAAATTGAAAAATTCTCAAAATTTCACTAAAAATGGTAAATTTTACATTTTTTTATTAACAGTATTAGGTTCGTTTTTAGGTTCAATTTTAGCCTTAATTTTTTATACTTATATTTATAAATTATGTTAAATTCAAACGAAATTAAATTATTGAAAATTATAAACGATAATATAAACAATCAAAATACAACTTTAATTAGTTTGGCGTCGTTATATATTTTTTTAAATAATCAAAAAACAAAAGAAAGTGATATAAAAAAAGCCTTAATTATTTTAATGCAAAACGACTATTTAGACGTAACTTTTATTACGAAAAACAATGAAGAATATTGTTTAATAACTTTAAAAAGTAAAGGAAGAAACTATAAAGTTGAAAAGGTTAGCGTAAGAAGACAATTAATTGTTAGAATTGCATTTGCATTTGTAGGAGCAATAGTTTCGTTTATTGTGGGTAAATTTTTATATTTAATTTTCAGTTAAATTATTAAACATAATTTACATATTTAAAAATTTGTGTTACAATGGTTAAGTATACGGTGTAATATGGGTAAAAATTTTGATTTAAAAAGTAAATATAAACCAACGGGCGACCAACCTTTAGCAATTAAATCGTTAACGGAAGGTGTTTTAGATGGTTTAAAAACACAAGTTTTATTAGGCGTTACGGGTAGTGGTAAAACTTTTACTATGGCAAACGTAATCAATAACGTTAATAGACCTGCGCTTGTTATTGCGCACAACAAAACGCTTGCCGGTCAACTTTGTAACGAGTTTAGGGAGTTTTTTCCTAATAACGCCGTAGAATATTTCGTTTCTTATTACGACTATTACCAACCGGAATCATACTTACCACAAACCGACACGTATATTGAAAAAGATTTATCTATAAACGACGAAATTGACAAACTTCGTCACAGTGCGACTTGTTCTCTCGCCGAAAGGGACGACGTAATAGTAGTAGCGTCGGTTAGTTGTATTTACGGTCTTGGCGCGCCAGAAGAATATTATCGTTTAGCAGTATCGTTGCGCCCGGGTACGACTTTAAAACCAAACGATTTAATAAATAAGTTAGTTTCGATAAATTATTCAAGAAACGATATTGATTTTCAACGTAGCACGTTTAGAGTTAGGGGTGACGTTATCGATATTTTTCCTGCGTCTAATAGTGAAATTATAATTCGCGTTGAATATTTTGGCGATGAAATTGAAAGTTTAAGTGAAGTTGAGTATTTGACGGGCAATAAAATCAACTCGTTAAAACACGCCGTTATTTTTCCTGCAAGCCATTACGCAGTTGATAATGAAAAATTAAATAATTGTTTGCAAGTTATAACTAAAGATATGCAAGACGAAGTTAAAGCCTTTAAAGATAGTGGTAAACTTTTAGAAGCAGAAAGGCTATCTCAAAGGACTTCGTACGATATTGAAATGATGAAAGAAATAGGCTATTGTAGTGGAATTGAAAACTACAGCCGTTATTTTGACGGAAGAAAGGCTGGAGAGCCACCTTTTACCTTAATCGACTATTTTAATAAAGATTTTTTACTTTTTATCGATGAAAGTCATATGACGATACCACAACTTCGCGCAATGTATAACGGCGATAAATCAAGAAAAACAAATTTAGTCGACTACGGTTTTAGGTTAAAATCGGCTTTTGATAATAGACCGTTAAAATTTGAAGAGTTTGAAAGCAAAATAGGACAAGTTATATGTGTTTCGGCAACTCCGGGTGAGTATGAAAAAAGACTTGCCGATAACGTAGCCGAGCAAATAATTCGTCCAACGGGGCTTTTAGACCCGATAGTTGAACTTCGTAAAACAAAAGGTCAAATCGACGATATCGAAAGTGAAGTTAAAAAAATTATTGAAACGGGTGGTAGAGTTTTAATAACTACCTTAACTAAAAAAATGGCAGAAGAATTGACTAAATATTTAAAAGAACGTCATTTTAAATGTTGTTATATGCATAGCGAAATTGACACTTTAGAAAGATTTGATATTATATCAAGTTTACGTAAAGGTGAAAACGATATTTTAGTAGGTATTAATCTTTTGCGTGAAGGTTTAGATATGCCCGAAGTCAAGTTAGTTATAATTTTAGACGCTGACAAGGAAGGTTTTCTACGTAGTGATACTGCATTAATCCAAACAATCGGTAGAACTGCAAGGAATAGCGAAGGTAGAGTTATAATGTATGCCGATGTAATAACGGACAGTATGAAAAGGGCAATCAACGAAACTGCAAGGCGTAGAAAAATTCAGCTAGAATATAACGAAAAGTACGGCATAACGCCAAAAACTATAATTAAAGACGTTAAAAACACCCTTAATATAACGACTAAAGCAAATAAAGTAAAAGATATCGACTATAAAGATATTCCAGAAGAAATTGAAAAATTAACTGCGCTTATGAAGATTGCGACTAAAACGCTTGATTTTGAAAAGTGTATTGAACTTCGTGATACAATAAACGCGTTAAAAAAGAAAATGAGAAAGTAATATGTTAGATTATATAAAAATTAAAGGAGCAAAACAAAATAATCTTAAAAATTTAGACGTAGAAATTCCACGTAATAAACTCGTAGTATTTACGGGGTTATCGGGTAGTGGAAAGTCAACGCTTGCTTTCGATACAATTTTTGCCGAAGGGCAACGAAAGTACATGGAAAGTTTGTCAAGTTACGCTCGTCAATTTTTAGGACAAATGGAAAAGCCCGACGTTGATAGTATCGAAGGGTTATCTCCTGCAATATCAATCGACCAAAAAACTACGTCGCATAACCCACGTTCAACCGTAGGTACTGTAACTGAAATTCACGATTATTTAAGATTATTATTTGCTAAAACGGGTACTCCACATTGTTATATTTGTGGTAGAAAAATTCAAAAACAAAGCGTAGACGAAATAGTTGACGCAATCTTAAATTATGAAATAAATTCTAAAATTTTAATAACTGCACCCGTTGTTAGGGGCAAAAAAGGTGAGTTTGAAAAGCAACTTGCATCTTATAAAAAAAGTGGTTACGTTAGGGTTTATGTCGACGGCATAGTTTATTCTTTAGATGAAGAAATAAAACTTGAAAAAAACATTAAACACGACATAAGCGTAGTTGTTGATAGATTAATAGTTAAAGACGATATTCGTTCAAGGCTTACAAGTTCAGTTGAAAACGCACTTAAACTTGCAAACGGACTTGTAACGGTAGTAAACGACGGTGTAGAAGAACTTTTTTCTACAGAATACGCTTGTCCAAACTGTCAAATATCAATACCGGAAATTGAGCCAAGGCTATTTTCGTTTAATAATCCGTTTGGTGCTTGCCCCAACTGTAAGGGATTAGGTTTTATTACTGCCATTGACGAAAAGTTAATTATAGGCGACGTAAATAAAAGTTTAAACGACGGCGCTTTAGTAATTTCTGGTTGGAATTTAGATTCAAGCAAAATTACTCAAATGTATTTTCGCTCACTTTCAAAACATTACGGTTTTGATTTAGATACTCCTATAAAAGATTTGCCAAAAAATATTTTAGATATTTTGCTTTACGGTAACAACGGCGAACAAATTAAAATGGAATATTCGACAAGAACTTTTACTGGCGAATATAAAGGCACTTACGAAGGGGTAATTCCTAATTTAGAAAGACGATATAGAGAAACGACTTCCGATTACACTAAAAGTGAAATTGAAAAATATATGTACACCGTTCCTTGTAAAACTTGTAATGGTAAAAGATTGAAAAAAGAGGCGTTAAGCGTGCTTGTCGGTGGTAAAAATATTGCCGAAATTAGTGATATGAGCGTAGTTGACGCATATTCCTTCATTGATAATATAGTTTTTTCAAAAAACAATCAAATTATATCAAAAAGCATACTAAAAGAAATTAAAGAAAGACTTAATTTTTTAAGTGAAGTAGGTTTAGAATATCTTACGCTATCAAGGAGCGCTGGCACTTTATCGGGTGGCGAAGCGCAAAGAATTCGCTTAGCAACTCAAATAGGTAGTGGTTTAACGGGCGTTTTATATATCTTAGACGAGCCAAGTATAGGACTTCATCAAAAAGATAACGAGAAACTTATAAAATCGTTAAAAAGGTTAAAAGATTTAGGTAACACCGTAATAGTTGTAGAACACGACGAAGACACTATAAAAAGTGCCGACTATATCGTGGATATAGGACCAAAAGCAGGCGTTCACGGTGGCGAAGTAATAGTTGCAGGTACGCTTGAAGATATAATTAACTGCAAGGAAAGTTTAACTGGCGATTATCTTTCGGGTAGAAAGTCAATCGAAATACCACCTTTTTATGCTAAGGGCGATGGTAGACTTTTGACTGTAAAGGGCGCAAGACAAAATAATTTAAAAAATATTGACGTTGAGTTTAAGGTTGGTTTATTAAACGTTGTTACAGGTGTTTCGGGTAGTGGTAAAAGCTCGCTTGTTAACGAAGTTTTATATCCTTTAGTAGCAAGCAAACTACTTCGTTCAAAAGTGCGACAAGGCGATTACGACGAAATTTTAGGCTTAGAACACTTTGACAACGTTATATCTATCGACCAGTCGCCGATAGGTAGAACTCCAAGAAGTAATCCGGCAACTTATACTGGCGTATTTACGCATATTCGAGAATTATTTGCATCAACCGTTGACGCTAAAGCAAAAGGATATAGTGCTGGTAGATTTAGTTTTAACGTATCGGGTGGTAGGTGCGAGCATTGTCAAGGCGATGGCACGATAACTATATCAATGCACTTTTTACCAGACGTTTACGTTTCTTGCGAAGTGTGTGACGGTAAACGGTATAATAGGGAAACTTTAGAAGTTAAATATAAAAACAAGTCAATCTACGACGTTTTAGAAATGACTGTTGACGAAGCAACCGACTTTTTTGCAAACATACCAAGAATATATAATAAAATTAAAACTTTAAAAGAAGTAGGTTTGGGTTATATAAAACTTGGTCAATCGGCAACGACGTTGTCGGGGGGTGAGGCTCAAAGGGTAAAACTTGCAACCGAACTTTGTAAGCGTTCAACGGGTAGAACGTTATATATTTTAGACGAGCCTACTACTGGGCTTCATACTCACGACGTTAAAAAATTGATTAATATTTTTTACAAGTTAAGGGATGCTGGCAACACTTTGGTAGTTATCGAGCATAATTTAGACGTAATCAAGGTTGCCGATAATATTATCGATTTAGGGCTTAACGGTGGCGACAAGGGTGGCACGGTAGTTGCTACGGGTACGCCGATTGAAGTATCAAAATCAAAAATTAGTTATACGGGAGAATATTTAAGAAAAATATTTAGTGAACAAAAATGATAAGAGATGAATTTAAACAAAAGCAAAAACAAGACTTTTCAAGTAGAGAAATAAAAAAGATAAGAAAGTTAGGCGAAAGAGCTTTTTACGTATCAAGTATTAATAAAATTAAACAAAGTATAAAAATAGTCAATTTTTCAACTGTATTAATAGCAATTTCGTGTATTTTACCTTTCGTGTTGTTATTAGACGCAATTTTGTTTTCCGTGCAAGAGATAGGTGTTTACGTTACGTTTTTCATTATTTGTTTAGTTTATATTTTATCTATTCTTTGGTTTATCGTTACGTTGCCTTCTTTAAAGAAAAAGGCTAATAAATATCAAGAAAAATTAAAAAAATTATCTTTTAAAGAAGTAAACAAATATAAAAGTATCAATATTTAAAATTATAGATAAAATCTAAAATTTGACAAAAAATATATCCACCGTTTATTCGGTGGATATATTTTATTTTATTAAAATTTTACTTTTTTAAAGTTTGTAAATAGTCGCCGATATCGTACATAGCTTTTGATAAAGCGTCAACTTCAGGTAACATAACTACTCTAAAGTGGTCTGGGGTTTTCCAGCCAAAGCCACTACCTGCAACTATTAAAATTTTCTTATTTTCTAATAAATCGAAAGCAAATTGTTTATCGTCGGTAACGTTAAATCTTTTCGTATCAATTTTAGGGAAAGCATAGAAAGCCCCCCTTGTTTTAACACAAGATAAACCGTCAATATTTTTAATAGCGTTAAACACGGCTTCGCGTTGTTCATAAATTCTACCACCAGGTGAAATCATTTGTTTAGTGTATTCGGTGTCTTTAAGGGCAGTAGGAATAATTAATTGCATAACTGCGTTTGAACAAAGTCTAACCGATGCAAGTGTAACGAGAGCTTTTCTAATTTCATTACGAAGTTCAGTTTTACCACTTAAAACTATCCAGCCACATCTAAAACCACATAAGCAGTGTGATTTTGAAAGACCGTTAAAGGTAATAACCGTTAAATCTGGTGCAATTTTAGCAAAAGAAGTGTGTTTTAACCCGTCTAAAACAAGTCTATCGTAAATTTCGTCCGAATAAACTACTAAATTGTGCTTTCTTGCAATATTTGCAATAGAAATAAGCATATCGTCAGAATATAATGCGCCCGTTGGGTTATTTGGGTTAATAACTACAATCGCCTTTGTTTTTGAAGTAATTTTACTTTCAATGTCTTTTAAGTCGGGCATCCAGTCAGATTGTTCGTCGCAAGTGTATAATACGGGAACGCCACCAACTTGTAAAACAGAGTTGGTCCAAAGCGAATAACAAGGACAAGGAATTAAAACTTCTTCACCTTCGTTAATAAGGGCAGTAATACTCATATTCGCCGCTTCACTAACGCCGTTGCAAATAAATACGTCGTCGGTTGTGATGTCTTCAATACCTTTAGTCGTTTCGTATTCAACGATTGATTGAAGTGCAGGCATCATACCCCTAATTCCACAATAACCTAAACTTTTATCAACGTTTTCAATTAAAGTACGTTTAACGCTTTCAGGCATTTGGAAGCCAAACGCTGCAGGGTTACCTGTGTTTAATTTTAATACCTTTTGACCGTTTTTTTCCATTTCTAATGCTTTAAAAAATACAGGTCCTCTAATGTCTGAGTGAATATTTTTAACTCTGTCTGCTGTTTTTAAAATTTCCATAAATTTACTCCATATAAACTCTATATTAATATAACATTACAATTTTTTTTTGTCAATAAAAAATATATAGCCTTTTTAACTTGTTAAAAAAAGTTATTTATGGTACAATATTTACATGAGTAAAGTAGATTTTGAAAAATTGAATAACGAACAAATTTTGCCCGTAAAAGATACGCAAGGCGCAGTTTTGGTTATTGCAGGTGCAGGTAGTGGTAAAACCAGGGTTTTAACTACAAGAATTGCATATTTAGTAAGCCAACTTAACGTTAAGCCAAGTGAAATTTTAGCAATTACCTTTACAAATAAAGCAGCCGACGAAATGAAATATCGTTTAAATTTAATGATAGACGGCGTAAATCAGATGTGGGTTTCTACAATTCACTCAATGTGTGTTAAAATTTTAAGGGGTAGTATACAAAAACTTGGATTTTCTCAAAATTTTACGATTTATACCGAAGATGAAAAAGAAAAGGTTTTAAAGCGTATTATTAAAGAAATGGAACTTGACCAAGACAAGTACTTAAAAGAAGCAATCAATCACATTTCTAACGCTAAAAATAACGATTTATCGCCAAGGGAATATAAAGAAGAGCATATTAAATTGCCAAATATCGGCGTGTACGTTGAAATTTACGCTAAATATCAACAAATTTTAAAGAAAAATAACGCTCTTGATTTTGACGATTTATTAGTTTATACTTATCGTTTATTGCAAGAAGACGACGAAATTTGCGAATATTACTCACGTAAATTTAAATACGTTCACGTTGACGAATTCCAAGACACAAATACTATACAATACAGTATTATAAAAAGGCTTTCGTCGTACTGGGGTAATATTTTCGTCGTTGGTGACGACGACCAAAGTATTTATGGTTGGCGTGGAGCGAAAATCACTAACATTTTAAACTTTGATAGGGATTTTAAGGGTGCAAAAATATATAAATTACAACAAAACTACCGTTCTACTAAGCAAATTTTAACGCTTGCAAACGAAGTTATAAAAAGTAATAATATGCGCCGTCAAAAAACTTTATGGACGGAAAATAGTTTAGGGCAAAAACCGACTTTCTACGTTGGTGAAGAAGAAATTAACGAAGCCGAATACGTTGCTAAAAAAATTAAAAATTTATTAAATCAAGGCAAAAGTGCAAGTGATTTTGCCGTTTTAATGCGTTTAAACGCTCTTTCACGCTCTTTTGAACAAGAGTTTTTAAAATACGGCATACCTTATAAAGTTTTCGGTGGTTTTAAGTTCTTTGATAGAAAAGAAGTTAAAGACGTTTTAGCATATTTAAAAATCGTAGTTAATCCCTTTGATAACGAGGCTATATTACGTATTATCAACGTGCCAAGGCGTGGTATCGGTGATAAAACGATTAATAATATTTACGAATACGCCGTATTAAACGATTTGTCGATATTCGACGCCATTTTAAATTACGAAGATTTGCCTTTAACGTCGTCGGCAAAAAACCGTTTAGGCGACTTTAAAAAATTGCTTTATAACATAGTTATAAAAAGTGGTGAATTAAAGTTCGTTGATTTTGTAAAATACGTTATCAACGAAAGTGGAATAATGACGCAATATCAAGAAGATACTGAAGAGAATTTAGACAAGCGCTTAAATATAAACGAACTTGTAAATTCTTGTGAAGAATATGCAAAATTAAATGAAAACGCTACCTTGCAAGACTATTTGTCGTCGGTTACTTTAAGTTCGGACACCGACGAATTATCAAGCGCTGATTTCGTTACCGTTGCAACAATACACGCCGTTAAAGGGCTTGAATTCGACACGGTATTTATAATAGGCGTCGACGAAACTATTTTGCCTATATCAAGGGCATTAAATAGCGTAGAAGAATTAGAAGAAGAACGTAGGCTTTTATACGTTGCTATAACTCGTGCTAAAAACAATTTATATTTAACGCGTGCAAAAAGCAGATTTTTATACGGTAACCGTAGTTTAACGGTTGAAAGTCGTTTTGTTAAAAACGTTAAAAATTATTTAAACGAAGAAGGCTCTTATTATCAAAATAGGTATAATTCGTATCAAAACAATACGTTTAAAAGACCAAGTTATAGTGAAAGTGGATATTATCCTGACGTAGACGAATGTTACTCAACTTACGGCAAAATTAAAAGTTTTGCTCCGTCGTATAAAACCAACTCAAAACCAAGTGCTGTAAATAACGGTCAAAAATACAATAAAGGTATGCGAGTTTTACACGCCAAGTTTGGCGAAGGCGTAATTTTTGACGTAGAAAATAACGCGAGTGGACAAATTATTAAAGTTGCTTTTAAAAACGTTGGAATTAAAACGTTATCGTCGCAATTTGCTCCGTTAACGATAATTGAATAGGTAAATTATGATAAATAAAATGAAAGACCTTGTTGAAAAACTTAATAAATACGGCTACGAGTATTACGTTTTGGATAATCCGTCTATCTCAGACGGCGAATACGACAAACTTTACGACGAATTAAGGCATTTAGAAGAAAAAACTGGCGTAGTTTTAGAAGATTCCCCAACTAAAAGGGTAGGTGGCGAGCCGATAAAATCTTTTAATAAACATAAGCACATAAATAGGCTTTACAGTTTAGATAAAAGTTTAACTTTCGATGAACTAATTGCTTTTGAGAATCGTATTAAAAAAGCAACGTCTATGCCGTTTACTTATAGCGTTGAATATAAATACGACGGTTTAACTATATCTTTAACCTACGATAAAGGCTTATTCGTTAGGGCGACGACAAGGGGTAATGGTATTGAAGGCGAAGACGTTACGGCGCAAGTGAAAACTATAAAAACCTTTCCTTTAAAAATAAAATATCAAGGACTTTTAGAAGTTCAAGGCGAAGCCGTAATTAAACTTTCAAACTTAAAAAAATATAATGAGACGGCAAGTGAAACACTTAAAAATGCAAGGAACGCCGTTGCAGGTGCAATACGAAATTTAGACCCTAAAGAAACTGAAAAAAGGATGTGTGAAATTCTTTTTTATAACGTAAATTATGTCGAAGAAAATATCATAAATTCTCAAAAAGAGTGTTTTGAATTTTTAAAAGAAAACGGATTTAAAGTTTACAACTTTTTACACTTTGCATCAACTATCGACGATGTTGGAAAAATTATTAAAATTATCGATAACGAGCGAAAAAATATAGATTATTTAACCGACGGCGTAGTAATAAAAGTCAATGAATATAACGTTAGGGATATTTTAGGATATACCGACAAATTCCCACGTTTTGCTATAGCGTTTAAATTTGAGGCAGAAGAAGTTACGACAACTTTAAAAGACGTAATTTGGCAAGTTGGTAGAACGGGTAAATTAACTCCACTTGGAATTGTTGAACCAGTTGAACTTGGTGGCGCAACTGTTAAAAAAGCAACGCTTAACAACTACGGTGATATTCTCCGAAAAGACGTAAAAATTAATGCAAGGGTTTTAATTAGAAGAAGTAACGAAGTAATCCCCGAAATTTTAGGTACAACTAAGCACACCGAACAAGATATCGACGTAGAAAAACCTACAGTTTGTCCGTATTGTAACAGTGCTTTATATGAAGACGGTGCAAATATTTTTTGTCCAAACAAACTTTGTCGCCCAAGGGTTATAGGGGAACTTACAAATTTTGCAAGCAAAAACGGTATGAATATCGAAGGTTTTTCAGAAATGACGGCAGGTGTTTTATTTGATAAATTTTCAGTTACGAAATTTTCGGGTTTATACATTTTAGATAGAGACGAACTTTTAAAATTAGAAGGCTTTAAAGATAAGAAAGTAGACAACTTGTTAAATGCAATAGAAAATTCTAAGAAAGTTGAATTTTCAGCCTTTATTTATGCGCTTGGAATTGACGGTGTAGGTAAAAAAACTGCAAAAGATTTAGCAAAGGCGTATAAAAATTTAGAAAATTTAAAAAATGCAAGTTTAGAAGATTTAAGTCAAATTGAAGAAATAGGCGAAATTTTAAGTCAAAATATTTACAATTATTTTAGAAACGACGAAAATATTGAAGAAATCCATAAACTTTTAAGTTTAGGCGTAAAAATAAATGCCGTTGAAGAAAGTGTAAAAGAAGGCGCGTTTAAAGGCGAAAAGGTTGTTTTAACGGGCGTATTACAAAATTATAAGCGTTCAAAAGCAAGTGAAATTATCGAAAGTTTAGGTGGGGAAATTTTAAGTAGCGTTACTAAACAAACAACTTTAGTAATAGCAGGCGAAGATGCAGGCTCTAAACTTGATAAGGCTAAAAAGTTAGGAATAAAAATAATTAACGAAAGTGAGTTTGAAAATATAATTAATACTTGATATTTTAAATTTATTATGTTATAATAAATACGTTATTGCTAAATATGTAAAAAAATCTAACAAAACGCAATAACAAAGGATTAATTATGAGAAGTATGACGGGCTACGGCAAAGCCGAGTATTCGCTTGACGGTGTAAGTTTAACCGTTGAGTTAAAGACTGTAAACAACCGTTATTTAGACTTAACGCCAAAATATCCACGCTCTTTTATTAGTTTGGACGACGTTATTAGAAAAACGGTACAAAAAAACCTTTCACGTGGTAGGGTTGATTTATTTATCACATACCAAGATACGACGATTACCGACATTAATTTAGACGTAGATTTACCTTTAGCAAAAGCCTACGTTGATGCAAACGAAAAATTGTCGAAAGAATTTCCACAACTTAATAACGATTTAACAATTACGTCTTTAATGAAGATTACCGACGTTATTAAGTCGTCGCAACAAACTTTTAACGTCGAAAAGATAGCACCTATTTTAGAAGAAACCGTAAATAACGCTTGTATAAATCTAAACGTTATGCGTGATATTGAAGGTGCAAAACTTAAAGAAGATTTATTAAAAAGGGTACAAAATATTAAGGAAATCGTTGACGATATTAAAGCGCGTGCTCCTAAAATCGCCGAAGAATATCGTGCAAGGTTAACCGAAAGGGTAAAAGAAGTTTTATCACAATCACAAATTGACGAAACAAGGATTTTACAAGAAACGGCGTTATTTTTAGATAAATCTAATATTGACGAAGAACTTACAAGGCTATACTCACATATTTCGCAATTTTACAAAATTTGCGATTTAGACGGTGAAGTTGGTAAAAAACTTGACTTTTTAATACAAGAATTTAATCGTGAGGCTAATACGGTATGTAGCAAGTCAAACGATATTCAAATTACTGAAAACGCTTTAAAATTAAAGTGTGAAATTGAAAAAATTAGGGAGCAAATCCAAAATATTGAATAAAGGAGATTACATACTATGATTAACGAACCACCTATCGATAAATTAACCGAAAAAATCGGTGAAAAATATAAAGGCTCGAAGTACGCTCTTTGCGTTGTAGCGTCAAAAAGGGCAAGACAACTTATTGAATTAAGTAAAAGTCAAAATACGGCTATTCAAAACAACAATAAGCCTTTGACTCAAGCAGCAATTGAAATTGAAGAAGACAAAATTTCTGCAATTATAGGTTAAAAATTTAGGTCAAGGCTTTCTTGACCTTTTTTTTAGGAGATTAGCATGGTAGCCGAAGTTATCGTTGACGTAGCAACGTCGGAACTTGATAAAATTTTCGATTACAAAGTAGGTGACCTTACCGTACACGAAGGCAGTAGGGTTGTCGTTCCTTTCGGTAAATACGTTACCGAAGGTTTTGTTATGCGATTAAAACAAACGTCTACCTATCCTTATGAAAAATTAAAAGGGATATTACGTGTTGTTGACGATATTCCTGCTTTAACGGGTGAAAATTTAAAGTTATGCCACTATATGCACCAACTTTATCACGTTGCTTACGCTCCTATTTTAAGACTATTTTTACCTACCGAAATGCGTAAAGGTACGGTAAGAAAAAAGACGGTTGATTACGTTCAATTTAATAACAAATTAAATTACGAGCAAGTTTTATCGTCTTTTTCAAAAAGTTCAAAAGCAAAAATTAAAATTGTTGAATATTTATATAAGAACGGCAAAACGAAACGTTCAACGTTATCAAATATAGTTTCGTCAAGTGTAATAAAAGGCTTAATCGACGAAAATATTTTAGTTGTTTTAGAAGAACGTGAAATTCGTACTCCGTACAAAAATATCGACCTAAAAGACGATAAACACCACTTAACCTACGAACAGCAAAATGCTGTTAACATAGTTAAAAACGCTAAAAAACCCGTGCTTATACACGGCGTAACGGGTAGTGGTAAAACTGAAGTCTACTTAAATTTAATTGAAAACGTCGTAAAACAAGGCAAAACGGCAATAATGTTAGTGCCTGAAATTGCCTTAACCCCACAAATGTTTTCACGCTTAAAAGGTAGGTTTGGAGATTTATCGGCAATTTTACATAGTGGTCTTTCTAAAGGCGAAAGATTTGACGAGTGGTGGCGACTTCGCAGTGGAGAGGCTAAAATTGCAATAGGCGCAAGAAGCGCAATATTTGCTCCACTTGAAAATATAGGTTTAATTATTATTGATGAAGAGCACGATTCAAGTTACGAAAGTGAAACTAATCCACGCTACGTAACTGGCGACATTGCTTTATATAGAGCAAAATTAAATAACGCTCAACTCGTTTTAGGTAGTGCAACCCCTAAATTTGAAAGTTATTTTAAAGCAAAGAACGGTGAATACGAACTTTGTGAAATGAATTTAAGGGTAAACGGCAAGCCTATGCCTGAAATTATCATTAGCGATATGAAAGACGAGGCAAGGCGTGGTAATCCGTCAATGTTTTCGGGAGTTTTAAAAAAAGAAATTCAAACTGCGATTGAAAATGATAATCAAGTAATAATTTTTCTAAATAGGCGTGGTTTTTCGCAAAAAATAATATGTCGTGAGTGTGGTTTTGTTGCAAAATGCACGCATTGTGACGTTTCGTTAACGTATCATAGATATGACAATTTATTAAAATGTCATTATTGTGGTTCGACTTACGTAACTCCTACGGCATGTCCCGACTGTGGCTCGGTAAAAATAAATTATTCGGGTACGGGAACGCAAAAAGTCGTTGAAGAATTACAAACTTTATTTCCAAGTGCAAAAATTTTACGTATGGATAACGACACGACGTCGACTAAAGAAGGCCATTATAAAATTTTAAGCGAGTTTGCAAGTAAAAAAGCAAATATATTAGTCGGCACTCAAATGATAGCAAAAGGGCACGATTTTCCGTCTGTTACTTTAGTCGGCATTTTAGACGCTGATATGAGTTTGTATTTTTCCGATTATCGCTCGGGCGAAAGAACTTTTCAATTAATTACTCAAGTTGCAGGTCGGTCTGGTAGAGCAGGTAATAAAGGCAAAGTCGTTTTACAAACTTATAGTCCTGAAAATAGTGTGCTTAACTTTGCAATTAATTACGACTATAAAGGCTTTTTTAAAAAGGAAAACGCATTACGGCTTTCAACGAGTTTTCCACCGTACGCCGACATAGTTAGAATTATGATTGAAAGCGACGACGACGCTTTAGCGTTAGACACTTTAAAAGAAATTTATTTCGAGTGCAAAAAGGTTAACGAACAGTTTAAGGACAGTTTTATT
>JAZRCS010000055.1:0-1672 GCA_045659885.1 Christensenellaceae bacterium | reverse complement strand
CTCATCTCAACGTCTTTGACAATATCGCGTTTGGTCTTCGTCTGAAGAAGTGTTCGGATGAAGAGATCAAAAAGAAGGTCAAGGACATGCTGTCGATGGTCAACCTCAAGGGCTTTGAGCGCAGACGTGTCAGTACGCTTTCGGGCGGTCAGCAGCAGCGTGTTGCCATTGCACGCGCACTGGTCAACCAGCCGAAGGTATTGCTTCTCGACGAGCCTTTGGCGGCGCTTGATCTCAAGCTCCGTAAGGATATGCAGAATGAACTCAAAAACATTCAGCACCAAACGGGTATTACATTCATTTACGTAACTCACGACCAAGAAGAGGCGTTAACTATGAGTGATACTATCGTCGTAATGAAAGACGGTAAAATTCAACAAATAGGCACTCCACAAGATATTTACAACGAGCCTAAAAACGCTTTCGTTGCCGACTTTATAGGCGAAAGTAACATATTTAGTGGAACAATGGTTGGTAAAAACAAAGTTAGATTTATTAATAAAATATTTGATTGCGTTGACGATTTTGATAAAAACGAAAAGGTTGACGTAGTCGTTAGACCGGAAGATATTGAAGTAGTGCCTTTTGGCGAAGGTATGGTTTCGGGTGAAATTTCGTCATGTATATTCAAAGGCGTTCACTACGAAATGGTATTAATGGTAGGTAGAACGGAAATTGTAATTCAAAGCACAAAAGAATATCCACAAGGCTCTAAAATAGGCGTAAATATTGCTCCAAACAGTATTCACATAATGCACAAAGAATTCGTTTCAAATATTTACGACGGTTATATTACTAAGAACAACACCGTTTGTTTTGCCGACGGCGAATTTGAGTGTGACGTTTGTCAACTTTATCCTGGCTCAAAACTTGATGAAGAAGGTTATTTAATTACGGCTACGGGCGAAAAATTAGATTTAACAAACTGTGAAGTTAAGGTTGAAGTAGGGCTTAAAGATATTGAAATTATCGACAACGACGAAGATGGTAACGCTTGTGGCTCTATTATAAGTATAGTTTATAAAGGCGACCACTATCAAATTATTATACGTACCGACGACGAAGAAGAAGATTTTGTTTGCGATACCGAATACGTTTGGAACGAAAACGATAGGGTAAGCGTTAGAATTCCTAAAGATAAAATTAAATTAACTCTTAAACAGGAGATTAAAAGATGAAAGGTGCAAAAGTTATAAACGTTGAACCTTTTAAAAGTGATAAAATTTCTAAAGGTTTAATTAAGTTTAAAAGAAGTCAATTATGTATTCCTTACGGATTATTTTTGACTATGTTCGTTGTATTTCCACTACTTCTAATAGTGTTTTACGCTTTTACTAATGGCGACGGTGCTTTTTCGTTAGAAAACTTTCTTGCCTTTTTTACAAATCCTACGAATATAAGCACGCTAATAATTAGCATATTAGTAAGTTTAGTTGTAACCGTTATATGTTTGCTTATAGCGTATCCCGTAGCGTATATTTTATCTCGTATGAAAAATAAAACGCTTGCTTTTGTGCTTTTATTGTTATTCGTATTACCAAGTTGGCTTAACTTCGTTTTAAGAGCGATGGCAATGAAGGAATTATTGCATTTTATAGGTTTTCCTTTAGGAATTGAAGCAAGTTTAATAGGTTTAGTATACGATTTTATGCCGTTTATGGTAATGCCACTT
>JAZRCS010000054.1:0-16320 GCA_045659885.1 Christensenellaceae bacterium | reverse complement strand
GCTTTGCAAAAAGATAAATCCAAGATTAGTTTTTCATAGCGACGGCGTACAAGCCTTTATGAAAATTCCGTACAATATAAGCGATGATATTGACTTGTATTCTCTTTCGGCGCACAAAATTAACGGATTAAAAGGCGTAGGGGCAATTATAAAAAACAAAAAACTTAAAAATTTAAAACCTTTAATTTTAGGTGGTGGACAAGAAAACGGTTTAAGAAGTGGTACGGAAAACGTTTTTGGAATTAAAGTGTTTGAATACGCGTTTTTAGAGCACTTTGGAAACTTGAATAAAAATTACAACCACGTTAAAGGTTTAAAGGAAAGATTTTTAAGTAAACTTGATAAAAATTTAGTAAAAATTATATCAAGTGAAAATTGTTCGCCATATATTGTTAATTTTTCGGCAGTAGGTCTTAAAGGCGAAGTTTTGTTACATAAACTTGAAAGTTATAATATAATTATTGGTACAGGTTCGGCATGTTCTTCTAAAAATAGGCACTCAAGGGTTTTAAAAAGCATAGGCTACGCCGATAAAGTGCTTGACGGCGTATTAAGGTTAAGTTTTTCAAGTCAAACAACTATTGAAGAAGTTGACTATGCCGTAGAAAAAATTAATTTATGTATTAACGAATTATCAAAAATGGTGAATTTATGAAAAATGCAATAATTATAAGATGGTGTGAAATTCATCTTAAAGGTAAAAATAGAAAATATTTTGAAAAAATGCTTGAAGATAATATAAAATCTTCGTTAAAAGAGATAAATTATACCTTTATTAAAATTAACGGCAGATATTTGCTTGAAGATTTTGACGAAAATCAAACTCATGTTATTATATCAAAATTGAAAAAAATTAGTGGTATACATACCGTTTCGGTAGCAAAAGTAGTTAAAACGGATATTCAAAATATTATTGACACGGCAGTTTTATTATCGCAAAATAAAAGTGGTACATTTAAGGTTGAAACCAGGCGTGCAGATAAGACTTTTGAAATTCGCTCAACCGAGTTTTCGGCTTTTATAGGTGGTAAAATACTTAAAAACAACCAAAACTTACAAGTAGACGTGCATACACCCGATTTTATAGTTTATATCGATATTAGGGAAAGTAAAGATACTTTAATTTATACTGACGTTGAAAAAATGATGGGTGGTATGCCAAACGGCTCGGCTGGACGTGGTATGCTTATGATTTCAGGTGGAATAGATAGTCCGGTTGCAGGTTACATGATGGCTAAAAGGGGTATGAAACTTGACGCTATACATTTTCACTCGTATCCATATACGAGCGAACTTGCAAAAGAAAAGGTTATTACTCTTGCTAAAATGGTGAGTGAGTACACAAGTGGTATAAATTTATACGTAGTACCATTTACTAAAATACAAGAAGAAATACATAAAAATTGCCCAGAAGACTTAATGATTACTTTAATGCGCCGTTTTATGATGCGAATTAGTGAAAAAATAGCATATAAAACACACGCTCAAACAATTATTACTGGTGAAAGTTTAGGGCAAGTTGCATCACAAACGATAGAAAGTATAACTTCGTCGAATTCGGTTGTTAAAATACCTGTTTTAAGACCGTTAATAGCTCTTGATAAACTTGAGATTATTAAAATTGCAGAAGATATAGGTACTTATGAAACGTCGATTTTACCTTACGAAGACTGTTGTACGGTATTTTTACCTAAATTTCCTGCAATTAAGCCTAAACTTTCGGTTGTTGAAAGTTGTGAAAGTGTTTTAGATATAGACGGCTTAATTAACGATGCTTTAAACGGTGTAGAAAAAATTACGTTATAAAGAAAAAGGTTGCAAATTAGTTTGCAACCTTTTTTAGTCGTCGTGCCACCACTCGTCTTTTTTGATTATTTCATTTGTATTTGAATAGTTTACTCTTGAAAGGTTTATTTTTTCAAAATAGACCTTTTTATTGTCTATAATTTTATAAGGAGTTATAGTGTATAAATATTCACCACTTTTTTCTATTTTATCGCAAAATTTTGTGTCGCTACCTTGGTAAACAGTAGTAGTTTTGCCTTTGAAAATTCTGTCGATTTTAACACCGTTAAAACCTTCAATACAATAATTTATATTTATTGAATTTTTCTCTAAATTTACGTTAATATCGTAAATTTTATCAATTATTTTATTTTTAAAATACAAACTTGGCTGTGTTCCGTCAATAAATAAATATTCTTCGCCGTCGTCCTTTAAATAAAGTTTTTGTTCGTTTAATAAAAGGTCTTTATCAATTTTACAAGACACAATATTTTTTGGTTTTATAAAACTTTTTGGCTTATTATTTTCGTATAATTTTTGTATTGTGTTGTAAGCGTACATCGTTGGTATTGTCGAGCCCGAAATTTTATTAGGTAGTAGGGTGTTTTCTTTATTGCCTATCCAAACGCCTATAATATGCTCGCTTGTATAACTGATATTATAAGCATCTATATTTCCGTTGGTTGTGCCGTTCGTTCCTGTTTTAGAGCATAAATCAAAGTTAAAATCTTTTAATTTCTTAGCAGTTCCCGTTTTAGTGCACTCTTTTAGCATATCGTTCATAATATAAGCCGTTTCTTCGGTAAAAATAATATTATTTTCTAATTTATTTTTATAAACGGTGTTGCCGTTTACTGAAATTTCTTTAATAAATGAAGAAGTATTATAATTTCCTTGATTAGAAAATGATGAGTAACAGTCGGTAAGTTCTTTTAGTGTTAAACCATTTTCGGTATTGCCAAGGGCAACGGTTAAATCTTTACCAACTAAGTTTTTATTTAATCTTTTAGCATATTCGTTTGCTTTTTTTAAACCGAAGGCGTCAAGTAGTTTAACGCTTGGAACGTTTAGACTTTTTGATAGCGCAGTTTTTACAGTTACAGCGCCGTAATATACGTCGCCAAAGTTTTTAGGTTCGTAACCTGAAAAATTTATTTTTTCATCAATTACAACCGTGCTTTGTGAAATTAGTTTTTCATTTATCATAGGGGCGTATACGTATATAGGTTTTATGCAAGATGCAATTTGTCTTTTTAGATTATAATTTTTGCCAAAATATGCGATAACACCGTTATTTTTAGAATTAATTACAATTTGTTTATAGTTGTAATCGTCAATATTGTCGGCAATTTGTTTTTGAATTTCGTTATCTAAATAAGTGTATACTTTTACGTTTTGTTTTTGGTAAGGGTTTAATAGTAAAACGTCGTCTAACTGTTCGTTAACTAAAGATATATAATCGTCTAAATAGTTGTCGCTTGTATTGTTAAACGTAATTTTTTCACTTAAACAGTAGTCGTATTCGGTTTTTGAAATTACGCCTTCTTTATATAATATATTTAATAATAGATTTTTTCTATTTATTAACGCGTCGTAATTTGTATAAGGCGAATATAAACTTGGCGCTTTAATAATTGATGCTAAAACACAACTTTCATTTAAAGATAACTGGCTACAATCTTTATTAAAATAAGTTTTTGAAGCGTTTTGTATGCCGTAAGCACCTTTTCCAAAGTAAATAGTGTTTAAATATATTTCTAAAATTTGATTTTTAGTATACTTTTTTTCTAATTGTTTTGTAATTTTTATTTCTTTTAACTTTCTATTTAACGTTTTCTCACTCGTTAAGTGGGTGTTTTTTATTAATTGTTGCGATATGGTCGACGCACCTTCTTTAAATGACATTGAAAGTAGATTGTTCTTTATTGCACCAAAAATTCTAATTACGTCAATACCGTTATGCGAATAAAACCTTTTATCTTCTAAATAAATAAACGCGTTTATAGTATCTTCTTTTATATTGTTTATAGATACGTTATTTTCATTTACTATACCTGCGTTAATAATTTGGTTTTCTCCGTCGTAATATTCGATATTTTGAGTGGTTTTATTAAGTTTATTTTGGTCTAAATTAACTCCACTCGTAACGACGAAGTAATAGGTTAAAAAAGATATAAATACAATAAATATAACGGATATCGAGAAAGTAGTTATTATTAAAAATCTTTTCATTGATTATAGTTTGAGTTTAGTTGTCTATTTTATGTAAATTAATTAAAAATTTTACTATTAGAAAAAGTAATATAAAAAATTAAAAATTTTGTAAAAAAATTAAAAAAATAGTAAAATGTATTTGACAACTATGTAAAAATTTGATATATTAACTACATAATTTGATTAATTTAAAAATATTATTAGTTTTTCTAATATTAAAGGAGAGTAAAAAATGGATATTTGGGAATTAGTTGCGTTTATCGTGTATTTTGTTGCTGTGTTAAGCGTGGGTTTCTATTTCTTTTTCAAAAGCAAAAACGGTGGCGAAAAAGACTACTTCTTAGGTGGTAGAAATATGGGTGGTTTCGTTTCGGCGTTATCTGCAGGCGCATCGGATATGAGCGCTTGGGTACTTATGGGACTTCCTGCAGCAATTTGTTTACAAGGTGTTGGTCAAGTATGGATTCCTGTCGGCTTAATTATCGGTACGATTTGTGCTTGGATTTTTGTAGCGCCTAAACTTCGTAGATACGCGATTAAGGCAGGTGATGCAATAACTATTCCACAATTTTTATCAAATCGTTTTAATTCAAAAAACAACGTTTTAAGAATTACTTGTGCAGTTATTTTCGTAATTGCATATTGTATTTATTCGGCATCGTCAATTACTGCTTGTGGTGAATTATTTAACACGATAACTAACGGTATTATAAACAAAACAACAGGTATGATTATTGCCGCAGTTATAGTTATAGTCTACACTTTACTTGGTGGCTTTAACGCAGTTTGTTGGACTGACTTCTTCCAAGGTTTATTAATGCTTGCCGCTTTAATGTTTTTACCTATCTTTGCATTGTTTGTAATGAAAGGCGAAGGATTTACAGCGTTAGGTACGGTTATAACTCCATCAAATTATTATGACCTTTTAGCGTCAGGCACGTTTAATTGGGAATCTATTGCAGTTATTTTAAGTGGTTTAGGTTGGGGTCTTGGTTATTTTGGTATGCCACATATTCTTGTTAGATATATGTCGATTAAAAATGAAAAAGAAATGCGCAAATCACAAATTATCGGCAGTTCTTGGACAACGATTATTTGTATTATGAGTGCAGTAGTTGGCCTTGTTGCTCACGAATTCTTCGGTGATAAGATTACTGACGCAAACAGTTCGCTCGTATTCGTTGAACTTGCAAGGGCTCTTGTTCCAGGCTTAGTTGCTGGTATATTGATTTCGGCAATAATTGCTGCATCAATGTCAACTGCTGACAGTCAATTACTTGCATCTTCAAGCGCTTTTGCAAGTGATATTTATAAGGCACAATTTAAAAAAGATGCTACTGATAAAGAAATGTTATTAGTTGGTAGAATTGTAGTTTGCGTTGTTTCTGCCGTTGCGCTTGGTATTGCCTTAATGCCAGGTACGGGAGGTATTATGGGACTTGTAAGTAACGCTTGGTCAATCTTTGGTTCGTCGTTCGGTCCTGCAATATTACTTTCACTTTATTATAGAAAGTACAATTATAAAGGCGCTGTAGCAGGTATTATTACAGGTTTTGTTGTTTCAATATTATGGCTTATCTTCTTAAGTGGCGTTACAGGACTTTATGAAATTATTCCTGGCTTTATTGCAAGTTTAGTTGTTTCAATAGTAGTTTCTAAATACACTAAAGAACCAAGTAAAGAAATCGTTGATTTATTTGACGAAGTTAGTAAATTAAATGCAAAAAGCGATATTTAATTTAATTTTAACCTTTAAATTAATAAAAACTCGTTACGCATATTAGCGTGGCGAGTTTTTTTATAAATAAATTTATTTATAAACACTTGATAAAAACCGTTTAAAATAGTATAATAATTAAAATACTAAAATAGGTGAATTATGTCGAAATATAAAATTTATACTTACGGTTGCCAAATGAATATTCACGAATCGGAAAAATTAGCAGGTATTTTACAAGACTTAGGCTATAGCGAAACGCAATTAGATAGTGATGCTGACGTTATCGTTTTTAATACTTGTTGCATACGTGAAAATGCCGAACAAAGGGTTTTTGGTAACGTAGGTGCGCTTAAACCGTTAAAAAAGGTTAAAAAAGATTTAATCGTTGCCGTTTGTGGCTGTATGACGCAACAAGACGGTGTAGGCAAAAAATTGCAAGATACTTTTCCGTTTGTCGATATAGTATTTGGCACTCATAATTTAACTTTATTTAAGGAATATTTACTTAAGTTTACTAAAACTAAAAAACGCGTTTTAGAAGTTCATAAAGACGACGGCTCGTTACCAAACGACGTTACGCCGTATAGAACAAGTTATCCTAACGCTTGGGTTAATATTATGTACGGTTGTAATAATTTTTGTACTTATTGTATAGTTCCTTACGTTAGGGGTAGAGAGCGTAGTAGAAAAAAAGAAGATATTTTAAGTGAAGTCGAATTATTAGTAAAACAAGGTTATAAGGAAATTACGTTACTTGGTCAAAACGTAGACAGTTACGGTAGGGGTACTCAATACGACTTTGCCGACCTACTTTACGACGTAGATAAAATCGAGGGCGATTTTAGAATTAGATTTATGTCTAATCACCCTAAAGATATTACTGAAAAGTTGTTAAAAGTTATTCAAAACAGTAGTAAAATTTGTAATTATATTCATTTACCTTTACAATCGGGCTCGACTAATATTTTACAAAAAATGAATAGACGCTACACGCACGAAAGTTACTTAGAAAAGGTTAATTTAATTAAAAAATATTTAAGTGACGTTGCAATTTCAACCGACATTATGGTAGGTTTCCCGGGTGAAAGTGAGCAAGACTTTTTAGACACTTTAAAAATGGTAAATACCGTTAAGTTTGACGGGGCGTTTACGTTTGTATATTCTCGTCGAAAGGGTACTAAGGCTGATTTAATGTGTGACCAAATCGACGAAGAAATTAAAAAAGAAAGAATTATTAAACTCGTTGACCTTCAAAATACAATAAATAGGGAAAAATCGTTAACTTACGCTAATAAAACGATACAAGTTTTATGTGAAGATTACGACGGTAAAAAAGATTTATATATGGGTCGAGACGAGTTAAATAGAATGATATATTTTAAATCAAACTCAAATATTATAGGGCAGTTTGTAATGATAAAAATAACTGAAACGGGAGGAATTTCACTTTACGGTGAATTAGTTTAATATGGGTTTATCACCGATGATGAAACAATATAATCAAATAAAAGCACAATACCCAGACTGTGTACTTTTCTACCGTTTGGGCGACTTTTACGAGATGTTTTTTGAAGACGCTATTAAAGTGTCAAAACTTTTAGATTTAACGCTTACAGGTCGTGATTGTGGGCTTCCTGAGCGCGCACCTATGTGTGGTATTCCTTATCATTCTGCCGATAATTACATAGCAAAACTCGTTGAAATGGATTTAAAAGTTGCAATATGTGAGCAGGTTACCGACCCTAAGCAAGGTAAAGGTATAGTTGAAAGGGAAGTTGTAAAAATCGTTTCTCGTGGTACGATTACTGAAAATTCTTTTATTGACGAAAAAACCAACAACTATTTAGTTAGCGTTTATAACGATAAAGACGATTTTGCAGTTGCTTGGGCAGATATAACGACGGGTGATTTTTACGCTAAAAAAATTACTGGTAATAATCAAATTGACGCTTTATGCGATTTATTAGTAAGAATTAACGCTAAAGAAATTATATGTTCACAAGATTTTTATACAAAGGCAAACGCTTTACCTATCGTTGAATATAAAGTAATTCCAAAATTTTCACCATTTAAAGAATTTGCTTACAATTTCACTCACGCTGAAAGGGTGTTAAAAGAGCATTTTAACCTTTTAAACTTACAATGCTTTGGAATTGAAAATGAAAAATCAATAATTTCGGCGTGTGGGGCGTTAATCGAATATTTAAACGAAACTCAAAAACACGCGCTTATAAATATTTCTAAAATTATTATAGAAGAAGACGGCGAATTTATGTCGATAGATTCGGTTGCTTTAAAAAATTTAGAAATAGTTAAAACTTTAAGGGACGGCAAAAGATACGGCTCGTTACTATGGCTTATTGATAATACGACTACACCTATGGGCTCAAGGTATTTATATGATATTTTAACTAAGCCTTTACAAAATAAAACAAAAATTAATTATCGTCTTGACGGTGTAGAAGAATTATATAAAAACACTTTAATGCGCAACGCCGTGCGTACTTTACTTGAAACTTACCGTGATACCGAAAGACTTGCAGGTAAAATTTCAAATAACGTTATCGAGCCGAAAGACGTTGTTGCACTTTCAAATTCGCTTGCTTTAATTCCACAAATTAAGTTTTCACTTTTAGGTGCAAACTCTAAAATTTTAAACGACGTTATCAATAATTTGACTGATTTTACACCTTTAACCGACTTAATTAAACTTGCTCTTAAAGAAAATCCACCCGTTGACGTTAAAAACGGTGATTTTATCAACGACGGTTTTGATAAGGAACTTGATAGATTAAGAAAAATTAAAACAAACTCAAAAACCTTGCTTGACGAACTTGAAACAAGGGAAAAAGAATTGACGGGTATTAAAACGCTTAAAGTCGGTTTTAATAAAGTTTTCGGCTATTACATTGAAGTTTCTAATTCGTTTAAAGATAAAGTTCCTTACAGTTACGTAAGAAAACAAACGCTTGTAAACGGCGAAAGGTTTATAACTGAAGAACTTAAAAATTTAGAAGAAGATATTTTAAATAGTAGCGAAAAAGCAAAACAAATAGAATATGATATTTTTGCTAAAATTAAAGGCGTTTTAAGAGAAAATATTACTAAAATAATTAATTCTTCTAAATGTATTGCCGTTTTAGATACGCTTATTTCACTTGCAAGCGTTGCTAAAAAATACGGCTTTACAAGGCCAATTATTAACGATTTTGGTACTCCACTTAACCTTAAAGGTGGCAGACACCCCGTTGTTGAAGGTTTAATTAACGAGCAATTTATTCCAAACGATACTTTAATTGACTGTGCAGATAATAGGATGATTATTATAACAGGTCCAAATATGGCTGGTAAATCAACTTATATGCGCCAAATTGCTATAATTACAATACTTGCACATATCGGCTCTTTCGTGCCGTGTCAAACGGCTCAAATTCCACTTGTAGACAAGATTTTTACAAGGGTAGGCGCAAGTGACAGTTTAATTTCGGAACAGTCAACGTTTATGGTTGAAATGTGTGAAGTTGCGAATATTTTAAACAAAGCAACTAAAAACAGTTTAATTATTTTAGACGAAGTTGGTCGTGGCACGTCAACTTACGACGGTCTATCTATTGCTTGGGCAGTCGTTGAATATATAGCAAGTAAAATCAAAGCAAAAACGTTATTTGCAACGCATTATCACGAACTTAGTGAACTTGAAGGCAAGGTTGACGGCGTTAAAAATTACAAAGTAACGGTTAAAGAGTTTAACGGCAAAATTATATTCTTAAGAAAAATCGTTGAAGGTAGCGCAAACAAGAGTTTCGGTATTGAAGTAGCGTCACTTGCAGGCGTACCGTTAGAAGTAACTTCATACGCTAAAAAGGGGCTTAAAAACCTTGAAAATATTCAATTTAACGGCGAAATTACCCCTATCCAAGATAATGAAGAAATTTTCGTTGAAAGTGCAGTTGAAGAATCTTTAAAAGAAATCGACGTTGACAGTATGTCGCCAAGGGAAGCACTTGAGTTTTTATACTCACTAAAAAAACTTATTAAATAAAAGGTAGTCAAATGGCAAAAATTAACGTACTTGATAAAAAAGTATACAATCAAATATCTGCCGGCGAAGTTGTTGAAAGACCATTTTCCGTTTGCAAAGAGTTAATTGAAAACTCTATTGACGCAGGCGCGAAAAACATAACCGTCAATATTTTAAACGGTGGTAAAAGTTATATCGAAGTTACCGACGACGGTCACGGCATGGATAAAGAAGATTTATCTTTATCAATTTTACCACACGCAACAAGTAAAATTTCCGTCGCTTCCGATTTAGAAGTAATTAAATCCTTAGGTTTCAGGGGTGAGGCGTTAGCAAGTATATCTTCCGTTTCAAAATTAACTATTTCGTCAATTTTAGACGGGGAAAGTAAAGGGTATTCAATAACGTCAATAGGTGGCGAAGTTGAATCTATACAAGAAAGTTCGATTATAAAAGGAACTTCAATTATTTGTAAAGATTTATTTTTCAACACTCCGGCAAGACAAAAGTTTTTAAAAAATGAAAAACAAGAAGAAAATGACGTTGTAGACTTAGTTGCAAGGCTATCCCTTGCAAATCCTTACGTGTCTTTTAAATGCTACGTTGACAATAAATTAACTTTGCAAACTTTTGGTGACGGTTTAAAAGAAGCAATTATTTCGGTTTACGGTGACGAATATTTAATTAATTCTTTTGAAATATCTAATTATAAAAATGGTATTAAAATTGAAGGTTTTATATCTAAACACAACTTTACTAAATCAAATAGAACGTATCAAACGCTAATTTTAAACGGTAGATACGTTGTAAATCAAACGATACAATCTTCTATTCATAACGCCTATGCCCCGTATTTAATGAAACGAAGATATCCGTTTTTCGTTTTAAACGTAACAATGCCTAACGAAGTTGTTGACGTAAACGTAACCCCAACTAAAAGCGACGTTAGATTTTTAGATAATCAAGTTGTGTACGGAACTATTTATTCAACGATATCTAAAGTATTAGACGGTACGGATAAAGCGCTTGATATTATCGTTAAAAATAATGAAATTTTTTATCCATCGCCAGAACAAGTAAAAAATTCAACTCAAACTAACGCTAAATCGACTAAATCTATTACGACTTTAGGTGATAGTGTAATTAAATATCCTAAAGACGATTTTACTTTATATGAAAATAAGTTAAAAGCAAGTGAAGACGATACTTTATTTGGAATTTGTCCACAAGACCAAACTCCACCTGTCGCAACGCAAAACGATATTTTTGAAGAAAATAAAAAATATATATTAGAACTTGAACGAAAAAAGTTAAAAGAAAGCACACAGGTTGCAGTAGAATACGAGCAATCTTTAAAATACGTAGGACAAGTTTTAAACACATATTTAATTTTTGAAAGGGGTGAAGATATTTATTTTATCGACCAACACGCCTCTCACGAAAGGTTGCTTTATGATAAACTTATTGCAAATTTAAAAATAGGTGAATTTGCAATACAGCCACTTTTAGTTCCGTACGAATTAAAGTTAAATAACGTTGAATATAATTTTATATCAACTAAAATCGACGCATTAATTAATATAGGTTTAGATATTAAACCAGGCTTTAATAATAATTATTTTATACACGCCGTTCCATACGAACTTATCGATATTGATTTCGACAAGTTTTTTAGCGACGTTTTTCAAGATAGTTTGTTAAAATCACAACAAATTCCCGACGTTATCAATGAAAGATTAATGCAAAAAGCGTGTAAATCGGCTATAAAAAGTGGAAAAAACTTATCAAAAAGTGAAGTTGACAGTTTAATTAAATTATTAAACGGTAATATTAATTTAAAATGTCCACACGGTAGACCTATTGCCGTTAGAATTGCAAGGATTGAAATTGATAAGTGGTTTAAAAGAATAGTATGAGTAAAATAATTATAGTATGTGGTCCTACAGCGTCGGGTAAAAGCTCACTTGCTTTTGAACTTGCAAAAAAATTAAATACCGAAATTATTTCGGCAGATTCGCTATGCGTTTATAAAAATTTAGATATAGGCACGGCTAAACCAACTAAAGAAGAAAGAAATATAGTTAAGCACCACCTAATTGACGTAGTCAATGAAAGTGAAAATTTTTCGGTATTTGATTACGAAAAAATGGCGTTGCCCATAATTGACGACTTGTTGTCAAAGGGGAAAACGCCTATTATTTGTGGTGGGACGGGATTTTATATAAATTCTATACTTTATAACTTAAGTTACGGTAAATCGTGTGAAAACGCTAAAATAAGGCAAGAATTAAACGATTTAGCCAAAGAAAGGGGTAACGAATACGTTTATAATTTATTGCAGTCTGTCGATAAAGAAAGTGCCGATAAATTACACCCAAACGATTTAGTTAGGGTAATACGCGCGCTTGAAATTTTCTATTCAACGGGCGAAAAAAAGTCTAATCAAAACGATAAAGTCATTCCAAGATACGACTACGTAGCCGTAACCATTGATAGAGATAGGCAAGAATTGTATAATAGAATTGAACTTCGCGTCGACGAAATGTTAAAAGACGGTCTTATTGACGAAGTTAAAAGTTTAATTGATAAAGGAATTGATAAATCACATCAATGCATGCAAGGTATAGGCTATAAAGAAGTTTACGATGCGATAATATCAAACGATTATTCTTCTTTAGAATATCTTTTAAAATTAAATACGCGTCATTATGCTAAACGTCAAATTACTTTCTTTAAAAAATTACCTAACTTGCAATACGTTTCAAAAGATATTAATATTGCTATTGAGCAAATATTAAAAATGATATAAAAAAAGTTCCTAAATTTAGGAACTTTTTAATTTAAAATTTTCTAATTAAACCAACGACTTTACCAAGAATTGTTACTTCATTTACAATTATATCGCCGTAATCGTCGTTTTCAGGGTGAAGAATAATTTTATTATCTTTTTTAAAAAACCTTTTACAAGTTGCGCTATCATCAAGCAAAGCAACGACAATATCACCGTTTTGAGCATCGTTTTGTTTTTTCACAACAATTTTATCACCGTTTAAAATGCCAACGTTTTGCATTGAATTACCTTTAATCGTAAGCATAAACAATTCGTCATTAGAATTAAAATCTTTTGGAAGAGTGTAGTAATCTTCATAATTTTCGGTAGCAAAAATAGGTTGACCTGCCGAAACCGTACCTATCAAAGGAACACCACTTACAAAGCCGTTACCAAGACTAATTGCACGCTTTTTATCTGTTTTTACGTTAATTAAGCCGTTTTCACTTAATTTTTTAAGATATAAATGCGCAGTTGCCGTTGACTTTATATTTAAATCATTACAAATGTCCCTAACCGACGGGGCGTAGCCGTTTTCTTGCATATACGATTTAACGTACTCGTAACATAAATTTAATTTATCATTAATTTTTGCCATTTTTTACCTCTAAATATAGAATAACATATAATTTACAAAAAAGCAAACAAATGTTTAAATTTTTTTATAACTTTTTTATTGATTTATTTTTTTAAAAGGTATATAATATAAATATGGATAAACAATGTATATTAATTGACGATAAAATATGTGATAATTGTGGTAAATGCAATTACTGTGAGTTTGACGAAACTAAAATTTGCGATAACTGTGGTAAATGTATTGAAAGTGATAGTGAATATAAAGCAATTAAAATAACTAAAATTAAAGTAGATAATAAAAAATGATTATGCAAGCGCATAATCATTTTTTTAATTTAATAAATTTTTGCGCGTAAATTTTTTTAAAAGTCACGTTACATAAAACGTGGTCGTCTAAATAAGTAAACTCGCATTTTTCGGTATATTGTTTTAATTTGTTAAAATTATTAAATTCGGTATACGGAATTTTTAAAACAGTCGTAATATAATCGTCGGTTAGTAATAAATTGATTTTACTAATTAAATTTTCAATACCAACGTTGTTCTTTGCTTGAATTAAAATAGCATCTTTAGGTAATAGGCTAAAATCTTTAATTTTATCGCACTTATTTATAACTAAAATTTGTTTACCAAATGCGCCTATATCGTTTAAAGTCTTTTTGGTAACGTCAATTTGCATATTGTAATCTTCGTCTGCAGATGCAACGATAACGTTTATATCGCTGTATTTTACAGCCTCAAGCGTCGATTTAAAGGCGTTTATAAGGGTAGTTGGTAAATTCCTAATAAAACCTACCGTGTCGGTAAATAACACTTCTTTATCATTTAACAAAACCTTTCTGGTAGTTGTGTCAAGCGTAGCAAATAATTTATTTTCGCAATAAACGTCGGCGTTAGATAGCGTATTTAATAAGGTTGACTTGCCAACGTTAGTGTAGCCAACCAAACTTATTAAAATTTCTTTATTTTTAGCGCGTCTTTTTTGAGTTAAGTTACGACGAAGTTCAATTTCTTTAAGATTTTCTTTTAAAGCGTCAATTCTTGATTTTATATGTCGTCTATCAGTTTCTAATTTAGTTTCGCCAGGACCACGCGTGCCGATACCACCACCAAGTTTAGATAGTTCTGCGCCTTTACCTTTTAAGCGTGGATACATATATTCAAGTTGAGCAAGTTCAACCTGCAATTTGCCTTCGCTTGTTTTAGCGTGTTTAGCAAAAATATCTAAAATTAACGTCGTTCTGTCAACCACTTTAACGTCTAAAACGTTTGACATATTTAATGTTTGTGACGGACTTAAAAAACCGTCAAAAATTACGATATTTGCTTGATTTTTAGATAAAATTCTATTTATTTCTTCAAGTTTACCTTTTCCTATATAAGTAGACGGGTTTATTTGACGAAGTTTAACTAAAATATTACCAACGTAGTTTGCACCACTTGTTAAAACCAAGTCTTTTAACTCGTTAATTTGAGTATCGATATCTATTGAATTTTCTTCTATTATATGAATACAAAAGGCGTTTTCTATAATATTATTTTCTAATTCTAAATCAATCATTAATCGTTATTTTCATCCCTTAATTTTACAACTTTAACTGCTTTGCGGCGCATATCTTCGCCTATTGCAGCGTAATGTTTTTTAGTGGTATTTATGTCGCTATGACCTAAAAAGTCGGCAACCATATAAATATCACTTGTTTCTCTATATAAATTAGTGCCAAAAGTACTTCTTAATTTATGTGGAGTTATTTTTTTAAGTGGGGTAATTATTTTAGCGTATTTTTTTACGAGTTCTTGTATTGTTCTAACGCTAATTCGCTTGTTTTGTAAACTTAAAAATAGTGCTTTTTCGTCTTTGTTTAAGTCTTTTATTGAATTTCTATGCTTAATCCAGTTAAGTAAAGCACTTGCAACTTCGTCGTTAAAGAATAAAATAGTACGGTTTCCACCTTTTCTTGTAACGGCAAAACTCATATTATCAAAGTCAATATCTTCAACGTTTAGACCAACAAGTTCGCTATTACGAATTCCCGTGCCTAAAAATAAGGTTAAAATTGCAATATCACGTATTTTTGTGTTTTTATGATAAGATTTTTGCCTTTCAGTTAAATTTTCGCCACTTTCAGCAACGTTTAATAAGTCAACGACTTCGTTAACTTCAAGCCTTATAATTTCTTTATCGTGTAATTTTGGTAACGTTAATTTTGAAGAAACGTTGTTTTTTAACTTTCCTTTATTATAAAAATACTTAAAAAAGGCACGAACAGTTGATAATTTACGGGCTTTTGCACGCTCGTTACAAACTTCTAATTTGCCGTTTATCGTATAACTTGATAAATATGCTAAAAAATATTCAAAGTCGTCAAGTTCTAAATTTTCAAGCATTGAAAGGGTAATATCTTCAATAACCGTCCTTTTAAACCTTGTTTTTGATAAAAAATCAAAGAAAATACGTAAATCATACACGTAGTTTAACCTTGTTAAAGGCGAAGTGTAGTCTGTTATACCAACGATAAACTCTAATACCGACGACGGTAAATCTTCGCATAAGGTTGAAATTTTATTTAAACAGTTAATTTCACGTTGTTTATAATAATTACTTTCAATTTTAGCCATTATTAATACCTCTTAAATTGATTTTAAGCCCGTTTTCTTTAAATAATTGAGCAAATTTTAGGGTAGAAAATTCATCTTTCGTCCATATAGTCAAAAGATTGATTTTTGCCGATTTTAATATGTATTTTACTTTGTTATCACGGTCTTTTCTCGAACGTTTTTTGTGCGATTTATCGTTAATTTCAATAACTAATATAGGTTTATAGTCTTCATTAAATATGCAAAAATCGGTAATTCTTGATAATTCACTTTGATATTTGTGTATTTCTTTACGTTCAACGATTGAAGATAATGAAACTTGTGGAATAATAATATATCTTGTGTTTTGTAAAATACGTTTAAACGACTCAAAATATTTAAATTCAGTATTTGTCATTAAACATTTTTTAGCCTTATACGTATATTTTAATGGTTTTAATTTTTTTACAATTATTTTTATTATATAAGGAATAATTAAAACTATTAAAATGGTTAAAATTATATAATTAATATATTTGTTATCCATATTTATATAATAGCATATCTTAACGTAAAATAAAAGTATTTTGCGAA
>JAZRCS010000053.1:0-1774 GCA_045659885.1 Christensenellaceae bacterium | reverse complement strand
TCTATTAAAAACAAATTCTACGTAATCTACTTCCAAACCATTATTGACAGTAAGGTGATAACTGTAAGTATCAGTTGATTCTGTAAACCCATTTTCATTAAAAGTTATAGTAGTTCCATCAGTAGAATGAACTATAACATTTTTTACGTATAAACCGATTTTTTCTTCTTTTATTTCAGTTGCTTGATTTTTATCTACTGTTATATCTAATTGTGAAATATACTTGCTTTTATTCCAAATTATTGCTTTTTCACCATCTGGTACGAAAACTTGGATACGACACCACTTAATATCGTCTCTTATTGTGGTAGGACTAAAAACCGAAGACCTTTCATTAGTTTTACCGACAAATTTCATTGAACTATCATAATAATAAACAATATAAGTAACGTTACTATTTGACTTAGGCTTTATAGTTAAACCTTGTACACCTATTTTATCGGTAATAAAACTCGTTTCACTTTCAACGTTTTGACCTAATCGATTAATACCACCAACGTAAAAACTACTTGCTGTAATTTCTTTTTTAACGGTATCTTTAGTTTTATTTAAACTATTAATTAAACCAAAACTACCGAATATCAGCAATATAATTACAATAGTTAAAAAAACGTACTTTATTTTACCCATAACGCCACCACCTTTATTTAGCGTTAGTGTATAAATATACTTGTGGAATAGCCAAAGTTTTTAAGCAATTGAAAACTAAATAACAATCTTTTTTCGGAGCAACATAACAAGGGCTATTAGAATCTTTATTTTGGAAAGTTATAACGTAAGCATAATAACCTTCTTTAGTTACAAAACTATCAACCACAGATTGATATTTTTCTCCATCAGATAAATGTAAAACTGCAATAGTTGCAGACTCTAATTTAGTGTCATTTTCAGGCTTATTACTACCTGTACTATAAAAAGCAGATGTTCCATTTTCTACTAAATCATAAGTACTTAATATAACCACACGATTATAAAAAGATTCACTTGCTTCAGCAACGCTTACGTAATAAGACGACTTTTCAATATTATCAGCATTGAAAGTGGCTGTTCCATCACTTTTATATTGAAAAAAAGAATTTTTAGTATCAAAATCAAGCATATTATTATTAACTAAATAATTTTGATTTTTATCTACCGTAATTTCAAGTTCGTTAGCAATACTATATTTTTCAAATATATTAATATCGTCAACTCTATTTGATGGTCTAATGACAACACGACAATATCTTGCATTTGTAAAATCACCCGAAATCACGTAACTATCGTCTTTACACTCAACGTAACCTAAATAACCTTCTACAACGTCATAATAATGTATATCATATTCGGCTGTACTTTCAAAATCTCTTTCTATTTTTAAGCCTTGACACTCGAACATGTCTTTTGTATATAACATCCTTTTGTTTGCTATATAATTTCCATCATTACCAATACCACCAATAGCAAATACTGTCGGTGATATCGTTTTTGTTTTAGTTGACGCTATTGCATAAATACCAAAACCTAAACCAAAAGTTAAAAGTGTTACCAAAATAATTGATAGAATATTACGAGCTTTCCTTTTTAATCTCATAATATCACCACCTTTTATTTGTTAACTGTAACTACTAATTGACCTACGTAACCGTTAATATCAAATAAACTTACTTCAGCGTCGTTAAGTGGTGTAACTTCGATTTTTACAAATTCTGCGCCTTCAGGCATAGCGTTTTCGATAGAACCGTCAAAATTGTCAGTTAATTCACTTGAAGAAGAAATATATTCTTTATCTTCG
>JAZRCS010000052.1:0-6479 GCA_045659885.1 Christensenellaceae bacterium | reverse complement strand
GGAATTTCTTTTCGTATGTCTTTTAACAGGGTTTTAATATATTCCCTACGAGTGTGTTTATCGGCAGGGCAAGGGTTGTGTAATATAGGTTTATCATTAGTAAACGACACTATATCGCGCTCTCTTACGTAAATCATAGGGCGTATTACGTCAAGATTTGCCCTTTCAAGGTGCGTTACGGGGTGAAAGGTTGAAAACCTACCTTCGTATAACATTGAAAGATAAAACGTTTCAACTAAATCGTCGGCGTGATGACCAAGTGCAACCTTATTACAGCCCAACTCTGCACTTACTTGATTTAACGCCCCACGGCGCATATTTGCGCAAAGCGAACAAGGGTTACTTTCCTTTCTTTCGTTAAAAACGATATCGTAAATTTCCGTTTTTTCAATATGATATTCAACGCCTAAACTATTAACGTATTCTTTAAGTGCGTCAAACTTTGTTTTATCGTAACCAACGCCCGTATCAATAGTAACGGCAACAAGTTCAAACTTTTTAGGATAAAATCTTTTAAGACCACAAAAAGCCGAAAGTAAAGCGATACTATCTTTACCACCAGAAAGGCCAACGGCTATTTTGTCGCCGTCTGATATCATATTAAAATCTTCAACTGCCTTTCTAAAAGGCGATAATAATTGTTGTAAATTCATAAATTTAATAATTCCGTTTGATTTTTCATAAATATTATAATATAATTAAAAATATAAAATCAATAGTTTGAGGGTAGTATGGCTGAATTTTTATTAGAATTTTTAAAAAATATCACAAATGACGGCAAATTATTGACTTTGCTTATATCGGTTTTCCCTTTAGTTGAACTAAAAGGCGCAATTCCTATCGGTATAGGACTTGGCGAAAATTTATTAACTACTGCAACGCTTGCCTATATAGGCTCAAGTTTAATTTGTATACCTATCTATTTTTTATTAATTCCTATATTTAATTTATTAAAAAAGATTAAGTTTATCAAAAAAATAGTTGAAAAGATAGAAATGGTATTAAAAAATAAAGCAATTAAGGTTTCTAAAGGAACGGAAAACGCCGAAGTAAAGAAAGATAGGTTTTTAGCCGTTGCTTTATTTATATTCGTAGCAATACCGTTTCCGGTAACGGGAATTTGGACGGGTACTGCAATTGCCGTATTTTTACAAATGAAATTTTCAAAATGTTTTTTACCACTCGTTTTAGGCAATTTGGTAGCAGGCATATTAATTACTTTACTTACGTTTTTGTTTGCAGGTTACGTAAATATTATTATAGACGTATTGTTTGTAATTGCAATAGTTATGCTTATAATTTTCATTGTAAAAGTTGTAAAAAGTAAACCTGTAGAGCAGTAATTTTTACTTTTGTTTAAGATAACAATAGCGTGTAAAATCTAAAAAAAATTAAAAATAAGAAAAATCCTAAAATTTTAACGTTTTAGGATTTTTTGTTTTTTTACTTTAGTTATATTGCCGATAAAACGCCATAAAACAAAAAATAACTTAATATAATTAAGTTGACAAACCAAATAATTCATAGTATTATTAAAAAAAGGGGAGAAATTATGAATAAATTAGACTTAATTGACATTAAAATTATTAACTTTTTACAAAAAGATGCACGTATGCAAATTAAAGATATTGCTAAAGAAGTTTACTTATCTTCGCCAGCCGTTTCTGCGCGTATAGAAAGGCTTGAAAAGGCAGGGATAATTAAAGGTTATCACGCGTCGATTGATATGGTAAAAATGAATTACTATATTAAAGCCTTTATCGACGTTGTTGTTCCACCAGATAAAAAAGAGGAATTTTATGCATGTATTGAAAAAGTTAAGAACGTAGTTGAGTGTAATTTCGTTACGGGTGAATTTTCAATGCACTTAAAAACGGTTTTTCACACGACGCAAGACCTTGACGAATTTGTTATGCGACTTCAAAAATTTGGTGCAACAAGAACTCAAATCGTCTTTTCTACCAACATTGAACCAAGGGGAGTTCAATTTACCGAAAAATAATAGTTTTAAATTGTTATAAAAAGGGGAAAATAGATATAATCTATTTTAAAAAGCCTTGTAAAAAATTTTAACGTGTGGTACAATATTAGATAATTGTTGTTATGAAAACAATAATCAACTTTTTAAAAGGAGATAAATATGGCGTTATTTAGAAAAAATATCGAGTGGTCGGGTTCTTCTAAAGACCTTATCGTTTACAAATATCCACTTGAAAACGCAGGAAGAGAAATTAATAGAAAATCCACCTTAACGGTTAGAGAATCTCAATGTGCGATTTTCGTTCATAAAGGACAAATAGCCGACGTTTTTGGTCCAGGACTTTATGACCTTGGGACAGATATCGTTCCTATTTTAACAAAACTTGCCGCTTGGAAGTATGCTTTTGAAACGCCTATTACGCTTGATATTTATTTTATAAGCACTAAGCAATTTACAAATATAAAGTGGGGCACAAAATCGCCTATTATGATGCGCGACCCAGAATTCGGCGTTATAAGAGTTAGGGGCTTTGGCGCGTTTGCTTTTAAGGTAGACATGCCTGACGTTTTCTTAAGGGAGTTAATAGGAACTTCAAGCACCTTTACTACGAGCGATATTGAGTCGTTTTTAAAAACAATGTTAATTTCGGCGCTTACCGACTGCCTTGGCGAAAGCAAAGTTTCGGCTTTAGATTTAGCAGGTAATACTTTAGAATTCAACGAAATAGTAAAAAGAACGGTACAAGAAAAATTCAATAAATTAGGCTTAAAACTTACTAATTTATTTATTGAAAATATGTCTGTACCAGAAGACGTTGAAAAAGCCTTAGACGAAAGGTCAAAACTTGGTATTTTAGGCGACAAAACCGACGTTTTACTAAAAGTTTCTACAGCCGAAGCAATTAAAGAAGCCGCTAAAAATCCTAACGGTGGAATTGCAGGCGCCGGTATCGGTTTAGGTGCAGGCGTTGCTATGGGCAAAATGTTTGTTGACGGTATGCAAAGTCAACAAACTCAAACGGCACAAACGTCAACGAAAAAGTGTCCTTCTTGCAATGCAACTGTGAATTCAATCGCAAAATTTTGTAGTGAATGTGGCGCTAAATTAAACGTAAAAAAATTCTGTACAAACTGTGGCGAAGAAATTGACGGTACGGCTAAATTCTGTCCTTCTTGTGGGCAAAAATTATAAAGGAGTAAAATTATGGCAGAAAAACAATTAATTACGAAAGACACTTTAATTATTGAAGTATTAGATATTAATCCAAATGCAAAAGAAGTTTTTGACAAATACGGCATGCATTGTTTAACTTGTATGTTTGCTGCCGAACCTGTTGAAGCGGCTGCTGCCGTTCACGGTATCGATTTACAAGAACTTTTAGACGAACTTAACAAATAAAGGTTTAAAATGAGTGAAGAAAAGGGCGCGCAAGCAACTTTCGACGAACACAATAAAACAAACACTATAACGGCAAGATGTTCAAATTGTGGTGGCAGTATGGTTTTTTCGCCTACTCACCAAGCCTTAAAGTGTGAGCATTGTGATACGATAGTTGATATCGAAACAAGCAAAGACGTTATGGAAATTGCTATAGAACAGGCTTTTGCCAACTTTAAACAATGGGATAAAGAGCAAAAAGTTTGCCGTTGCAAAAGTTGTGGCGCAGAAGTTATTATAAACAGTAAAACGCACGCTACGACTTGTCCGTATTGTAACGCCCCTCACGTTGTAAAAACCGAAGAATTAGTAGGTTTAAAACCAAATGCAGTATATCCTTTTCTTTTAACTGAACAACAGGCAGTAGATAATGCTTTTGTTTGGGCTAAAAAGAAGTTTTTTGCTCCACGTAAATTTAAAAAGAACTTACGTGCTGAAAATGTAAAAGGCGTTTACGAGCCTTGCTTTACGTTCGATAGTCAATCAATCTCTTATTATTCTGGACGAATAGGTAAACGATGCACAAGGGTTGTTGGCTCGGGCAAAAACCGTAGGACGGAAACGTATATAGTGTGGCGCAATATCTCAGGCACGTTCACAAGGGGTTTTGATGATATTATTATCAACACAACTTCAACGTACACACAAAAAACGTTAGAAAAATTATTTCCTTACGACGCAAACACCTTGGTTAATTTTGAGCAAAAACTTTTAACCGGCTATATAGCAAAGCGCCACGAAAAGGATTTACAAACTTGTTGGAACGACGCTAAAAATATTATGGACGACGTGTTACGTAATGAAATTTTAGGGCAATATTCTTATGACGTAGTTAGTTATTTAAACGTCGATACAACGCATTGTAGCGTTACTTACAAGTACGTTTTATTGCCTATATACATATTAAACTATAATTATCGTGGTAAAAATTATTCGGTGTACGTAAACGGCAACACGGGAAAGGTTACGGGCAAAACGCCTATATCTCCACTCAAAGTTGCTATGACTGTATTGCTTGGCGCATTAGCCGTTTGTGGAATAGTTTATTTTATATACACCTACTTAAATTAAAATAATCGACAAAAGTCGCTTAAATATAATATGGAGAATTTTATGAAAAAATTTATTAAAAAATTAGCAGTTTTAGTAACAGTATTAACTTTAATATTATCGCTTACGGCTTGTACCTATATTAAAGACGGCTACGTATGGCAAGACGTTACTTTAACTTTTAATTATCAAGACGAAAATGGGGAAGAGCAAACTTTAGATTCAACCTTATCGCTAACTGTAAACATAACTCCTAAAACAAGTGAAAGAGTTCTTAGTCTTATAAAAAATGGATTTTATAACGACACGGCTGTTGTTATCGATAGCGAGTTTTTATATCTTGAATTAGGTTCGTTTACCGTTAGTGACGGCGAATACAAAGATATTATAGATTCAATGCCTACTATAGACGGTGAATTTAGAAAAAACGGCATAATAGGAACGTATAAAGCAAGAGCAGGCTCGATAGTAATGCTCCGTAATGAAGACAATCACGAAGATGGCGATTATAAAAGTTATAATACGGCAACTTATAAATTTGCTATCTTATTACACGACGATTCTATTGACGGAACAAGTTACAGCGTATTTGGTAAAATTGACGACGAAAGTTTAGAAACTTTAGCAGATATCGTTGATAATGAAAAAGATGGTAAAGACGGCAAACTTCATTATCGTTATTTAGGCGATAGAGACGAAACTAACGGCAATTTAAAATTAAACGAAAGTCAAACGGGCTATGAAGGAACGTTTGAATATTTAGTTTCTGCCGAGTTAGATAGTGATATCTTCTATCTTACTGGTGATATGATAAATGCGTCTAACCCTAATGATGAAGAGGCATATGAAAAGACTAACGCGTCAAGATATGACAGAGTAATATTACCAACGTCACCTATTATTGTAAATAATTTTAAAATAAAATAATTATAAAAATTAAAAAGGCTTTCGATATTTCGAAGCCTTTTATTAACAAGTGTATAAGGGTGGTTTAGAAAATAAAAAGGTAAATTAAACAATATGTTAAAATTAGATTTTGAAATAGTGCCAACGTCTTGTTGGTACAATAATTTACGTAGCGTTTTATCAAAACGCGCGTGGGACTATATAAGAAAAGACGCTTATAGTAAGGCAAACGGCAAATGTATGATTTGCAACGCCCCTAAAAAACGCCTTGAGGCGCACGAAAGGTGGGAATATATTGAAAATACGCACACTCAAAAACTAAAAAGTGTAATTGCAGTTTGCCATAACTGTCATAGCGTAATTCATATAGGGCGAACGCAACTTATCGGTAAAGAAGATTTAGCAATTAAACATTTTAAAAAGGTAAATAACACCGACTATCAAGGCTATATCACGGCTTTAAAAAAGGCAAACGAAAGGTGCGTAGAACTATCAAAAATCGACGACTGGCAATTAGATTTGTCGTATTTAAAAACTTATATTGAAGAGTAAAATAAAAAGATAACGAAAATTTCGTTATCTTTTTTAGTTTGCTTGATTTTTTAGTCTTTTAGTGCTATGAATTACAGTTAATAAGAATGGGCAAACCAACAAATACCAATACAAACATAAAAAGGAAATAAGCAATGAGTACATAACGCGTGGTTTTTGTTTCTTCAACCTTTGCTTTATCTTCGTAGGTCTGGTGAGTGTATTTTTTTTCGTTAATAGTTTTGTTTATGTTTATAGTTTTTGTATTACTGTCGCTAACGTAAATTTTATTGCCACAATGTTCGCAGTAAAGAATTGCCCTATCCGTAGTTGTTGTTAAAGTTGCACCACACTTGTCGCAAGTCAAACTAACGTATCTTATTGCCATAAATATTTTCTCCTTTTGTAATATATACTACATTATAAAGGCACGTTGTGCCTTTTGTCAACTAAAAATTGTACAATGTGCTATTATTTTATTATGATTAAGATTGAAGATATACAAAAAAGATTGCGCGAGGCAATCGAGTGTGGCGCAATTTCACAAAAAGAACTTGCTTTTAGGTTAGGTATA
>JAZRCS010000051.1:0-2552 GCA_045659885.1 Christensenellaceae bacterium | reverse complement strand
ATGTGGGCGTCAAGTTTATCGCATAACGGCTTAACGGGCTGTGGTAGGGAAAATTATTTAGCAGTCCACCAACTTGAACACGCCTTAAGTGGTCTTTACGATAATATAGCGCACGGGGCTGGTTTAGCCGTCTTATATCCTGCGTGGGCAAAGTTTATATATAAATACAATATTAAAAGGTTTTCGCAGTTTGCAAGGCGTGTTTTCGACGTTAAAGAAGAAAATGACGAAAAAGCGTCGCAAATAGGTATTGAAAAATTGCAAGAATTCTTTATTAAGTTAGAAATGCCTACTAAATTAAAAGATTTTAACGTTGATAAAGACAAAATCGACTGTTTAGCCGACTTATGTACTTTTAATAAAACACGCACTATCAAAAGTTATATTGATTTAGGCTTTAAAGAGATAAAAGAAATATTTAAGTTAAGTTATTAAAAATTAAAAAATAAAATAAATTATACGAAAGGGGAAGAAAAATGAGTAACGTAAAAAACCAACCGAAAATTAAAGTTAAACTTTTACAAAAAATTAGGGAACAATTAGAACATAGGGCGTTATGGCTTTATTTATTAGTAGACGAGGCAAAAAAGCGTGGTCTTGACCCTAAAGAATTTGCAAGCGACGCCATTAAAAGATGTGGACATATTCACGGTGAAAATTTAGTAGCGCAAGGCAAAACGGACAGTTTAAAAGGCTTAAAAAAGACTTTATTTACAAAAGCGGCACAATGGGTTTTTGAAATGAAAATTATTGAAAGCACCGACGATAAATTGTCTATTGATTTTAGTTATTGTCCACTTGTTAAGGCTTGGCAAAAAGCAGGCTGTACCGACGAAGAAATTGCAATGCTTTGCGATATCGCAATGTGTGGCGACCACGGTATAGGTGAAAAATACGGTAGCGTTTTAGACTTACCAAAATGTATAGCAAAAGGCGACGATATTTGCGCCCTTCGTTATCATAAAAAAGACGTAGAATAAAATATGATAAATAATAATTACGTTTTAAATTTATATATAAACGCTGAAAAATGCACTAAAGATAATAAAATAAGGTTTGATAGCGTATTGCAAGCATTTCAAGACGCAACTAATTTGCACTCTTACGAAATGCAATTAGATAAGGATACTTTAAAAGCGTCGTCAAACGCATTTTTCGTGCTAACTAAAATTAAATTTAAAATATTAAGCGATATATCTTTTAACGACACGGTAAACCTTAAAACGTGGCCTTTAAAAGTTAATTCGCCTATAAGATTTTATAGAGATTATCAAATTGAAAACAACGGTGTAGTAGCGTTAAGTGGACATAGTGAGTGGTGTGTTTTAGATTACGACACCCGTTCTTTAAGAAAAATTAGTTCAGTTAAATATATCGACGATATCGACTATTTAGAAAAGACTAATTTAGTTAAAGAATACGTAAACTTTAACGGCTACGAAAAGGGCGAAAAGGTTTACGAACATACCGTAAATTTTTGTGATATTGATTTTAATAATCATACTAACAACGCTTGCTACGTTAAAATGGCGTTAAACGTCTTTAATCCCGACGAATTTATTAAATATAATTTTACGGGCTTTGAAATTCATTTTAATAAAGAAACGGTGTACGGTGATAATATCACGTTATATAAAAACGTAGTCGACAAAGGCGTGTTAGTTCAAGGTTATAAGCAAGATACAAAAGTATTTGAGTGTTTATTTGAATTTTAAAACAAAAAAACAAGTTCAGCCGAACTTGTTTTTTTATATTGTTAAGTTTTAGTCAACTTCTTTACCTTTAAATATTACGCTGTCAACGTATAAATTTTCGTCCATAATAACAAAGTCGGCACGTTTACCAACTTCAATAGTTCCCCTATCGGTAAGCCCTAACATAGTTGCAGGCGTTTTAGATGCCATTTTACTAATATCAACTAAACTTGCATTAGCCAAATTATACATTGTTCTAATTAATCTATCAAAAGTTGAAACTGAGCCAGCAAAACTTGTCCTATCAGGTAATTTTGCAACGTCGTCTTCAATAACTGAAAGCGTACCACCAACTTTTTTACCAAGCATAAATTCGTCGCCGTTTTTTAAACCACAGCCCCTTGTTCCGTCGGTGATTAAACAAATTTTATCAGCACCTTTAACTTTATAAATTAATTTTAATAAAGATGCAGGCAAGTGTTTGCCGTCTGCTATAATTTCAACGTATAAGTCGTCAAAGTAGTAGCCAGCCTCAATAGCGCCAGCCTCACGGTAGGCGTTTTTTCTAACAACGCCACGCATACCTGAATAAAAATGAGTCATTAAGGTATAGCCGTTTTCACACGCTTTGCCAACCGTGTCAAAGTCAGCGTCGGTATGACCTACGCTCATAACGATACCGTTTTCTTTACCAAAATTACCAACGTCCATAGCGCCTTCAAGTTCTGGGGCTACGCTAACCCTTTTAATAAACGGATAATTTTTAAGTAATTCGTCCATTTTTTTAGTCGTAGGTAATTGCATTTGCGAAGTATCTTGCGCACCACATTGTGCAGGCGAAAACCAAGGGCCTTCTAA
>JAZRCS010000050.1:0-28555 GCA_045659885.1 Christensenellaceae bacterium | reverse complement strand
TCAAATTATGTTTGGACTTTTATATATTTTAATTATTTATTTAGTTGTGTTTGGATTTTGTTTTTTGGTTAAGTTTTTAATAAACAAGTATACGAAAAAAGAAGAAGGGCAAACGCCTTCTTCTTCAAAAATTTATTATATAACTAATAACGCTAAACCTAAACGCAAAAAAAAGGTTAAAGCCCCCGAAATTGCTATTAAAGGCTCGATTATTAATAAAGACGAATTTGAAAATTAGTCTTTATTTTCGATTTTTTCACCTTCGCCCCAAAGACGTTCTAAATGATAGAAAAGTCTTGTTTCGTCGTTAAAGATATGCAAAATCACGTCGCCAAAGTCAATAATTGCCCATCTACCGTCTTGCAAACCTTCTTTTCTTAAAACTTTTGCGCCTGCTTTTTCAGCCTCAGCCTCGCAAAATTCGGCAAGTGATTTAACTTGCGTCGTTGACCTTGCGCTTGCTATTATAAAATAGTCGGCTATTGACGTTTTTTCTTGAACGTCGATTTTTACTATGTCGTAAGCCTTTCTTTTTGTTAAACTATCAATAATTACTTGTGCTGTTTGAATTGAATTCATATTACTCTCCTTTATATATCGTTGCCGTGCATATATTTTTAGTGTTTTTATCAATTTTAATATTATCGCTAATTTCAACGCCAAAAATTAATAAAACTTGATTATCTACGGCAATAAGTGGAATTAAATCACGCTTAAATCGTTTTATTTTTTTGTCTATAAAATAGTCTTTTAACTTTTTAGTTCCGCCTGAAAATTTAGTGAATACGTCGCCAGATTTTCTCGTACGAATTACTGCGTTTTTAGGAATTTTATCTCCGTCAAAATTTAGCGCGTTTTCTTTAATAGTTTGCGAATTTTCAACAGTTATAAGGCTATTATTAAAAGTAAACGAGCCTAAAGCGTAATCATAAACGCGCTCGTCTTTTTCGGGAAAAGTCGTGTAAAAAACTAAATTTTCATACTCTTTTACCACTTTGACGTCGTTTGCTAAAATTATAAACGTGCCGTTTTGATTTAAAGATAAATCAAAGCAAGCGTCGACGTGCTTTTTAGTGTAATCTTTATTAAGCCCACACTCTTTTAAAGCAATTATAATTGCCCTTTTAAGTAAAACGGGCTCGGCATCAATTTTAACACATAAATTTTCACTTTCAAAGTCGACTAATTTTATTGAAAGGCTGTCTAAAAACTCATCTTCTTCACACGCTATTTGAGAAAAAGCGTTGATATTATCAATCGCCATAGGGAATTTTTCACTAATTTTAGGCATTAGTTCGTTTCTAATAAAATTACGTGAATAACTGCTATCAAAATTAGTTAAATCTTGCACGAAAGGAATTTTATTTTTTTCGATATATTCGTCAATTTTAGATTTTTTAACCTTAATAAGTGGACGTATAATTCTATTTGAATTTTGACTAATTCCACTAAGCCCTTTAAGCCCCGTACCCCTAAATAAGTTAAATAAAACGCTTTCAACGTTGTCGCTTTGGTGGTGCGCAGTTGCTATTTTTAAGGTTTTATCATTATTTAACAAGTCGTTAAAAATTTGGTATCTTAAAATGCGCGCGCCTTGCTCTAAAGAATATCCGTTTTCTTTTGAAAATTTAACAGCGTCAACTGTAAACAATTTTATAGGAATATTAAGTTTTTCGCAATAATTTTTAACAAAAAGACTGTCTTTAATACTTTCTTCACCACGAATACCGTGCTCGATATTTACGGCTTGCAAGGTTAAATTATACTTGCCCTTTATATCGTTTAATAAGTTTAAAAGACACATACTATCCTTACCACCCGATAGGGCGACCATAATATTGTCGTTTTTGTTAATATTTAAAAGATTAATCATTTTTTTCTTGTTTTTCGTATTTAAACATTTTGTCCATCACAAGCATCATAACTTTGTGAGGTAAAATTTTTGCTAACACTCTAATAAACGACGCGTAAAAGCCTGGTACAACGTAAGCGCATTTACTTTTATCTAATTTTTTGTACGCCTTTTTTACTACGAAATCAGCGTCGTACATAACGTCGAATTTTTTAATTTTTTCCTTTTCGTTGGCTTGTGAGAAAAATTCTGTTTTAACCCAGTAAGGGCATAAACATAAAACTCTAATTTTTCTACTTTTAAGTTCGTGGCCAAGCGCCCTTGAATAACTTAAAACGCCAGCCTTAGTTGCTGCGTAAACGGCCAAATGTGGCACGGGCTCAAACGAAGAAAGAGAGCCAACTTGTAAAATTTTTCCACCTTCTTTAATATAAGGTAAAACTATTTGAGTTACTTTTATAAGCGCTTTAAAATTAAGGTCACACATATCTTGCAAAGAGTTTATATCGGCGTGTTCAACTTTACCAAATTTACCAAAACCACTTGCGTTTACTAAAAGTTTAACGTTAGGATTTTCATTTTTAAGTTTTTCTTGTAAAACAGTAAAACTTTCGTCTTTTAAAAGGTCAATTGCAATAGGAACAACTTTTGCTTTACATTTAGGAATAAGGGCGTTTAAGCGTTCTTCACGCCTTGCAATAACCCAAATTTCGTCTAAAGCGTAACGCTTGTCCCCTTGAATAACGAACTCGTTACCCATACCTGAAGATGCGCCCGTAATTATAGCAATATTCATAAAAACCCCCAAATAGCATATTTGATTATATATTAGCATAATTTATTAAATAAAACAACTAATGGCGTTTATTTTTACGTTTAGACAAACAAAAAGTTAATTTACCACTTAAAAAAGTTGTAAAAATGCAAAAATAAGTGTATAATTTGAATATACGTGGATATGGCGGAACTGGCAGACGCGTTGGACTTAGAATCCAATGGGAGACCATGCAGGTTCGATTCCTGTTATCCACACCAAAAATGACGGAGTTTTTGCTCCGTCATTTTTTTGTGTGCAGGAATCAAACCTACGGTTCGCTCACTTGCCGTGACGGCTATCCCTTTGTCGCTTTGCGACATTTCCCTTACCAAGGGAATCCCCCTCGCAAACTACAGTTCGCCTTCCCATTATTAAGGGGCATAAACCCCTTAATTATATATACCCACACAAAGCATAATCTAAACATATATTTGTGTTTGCAATTCTGTTTTATCATAAGAATCTATAAAAATCAATAGGCAAATGTCCAAGAACGTGGACATTTGCCTATTTTTGTATTAGATATTATGTTTTTATTTCCTTAGGCTTTCTTTGCACCACAGTCTGGGCAGAAATTAGAAGTTATACTTTTCTTACCGCAAACACAATCCCAAGTGGTTGGTTGTGCCAATTTCTTTGCGCCACAGTCAGGACAGAAGTTTGACATTATACCTGTTTTCCCACAAGAAGAACAAGTCCATTTTTCCGCATTTTCCACATTTACATTGACAATAGTAACACCATTTTCCGCCATCGCTGAGCCAACGATGCGTTCCGTCTCCAATTTATAATCGCCCCCCTTTGCTTTTAATGCATCTGCATCAGCCATAGCGCCTGCACGCAATACATCAACGGTAGCCAACCCTTCCAATTTAATTCTTTCTGCTTCGCCTTTCGCTTCAATTACAACGGAATCAGCAGAACCCGTCGCCATAATCTTTGCAGAATCTGCAATTCCTTGTGCTGAAACTTTTGCAATTTCAACTTCGGATTGCGCATCGACCATACGAATTCTTGCATCCGCTTGTCTTCTTGCGATTTCAAGGTCTGCGTCGGAAGAAATTTTCTTCGCTTCGATTTCTGCATCTTTCAAATCTAACGACGACAAGTATTGATTTTTCATTCTTATATAGTTCGGGTCGTCGTCAGGGGTTAATATATCGGTTACATAGAATTGACCAGTAGGAATTTGCAAACCAAACTCGGTAAGTGCATTATTTACCACGTTTCCTAAGAGCCTTGCAATATCGGGCTTCATTGTATCAATGGTAAGCAAATTGATTTTATTTTCAGTGATAATTCTAGCAAGCATAGAAGTAACGTTTTGCGCAATCATATCCGCAAATTTTTCACGTATGTATTCAATACCATAGCCTTCGCCGCCATCCGCAGTTTGAGTAACAAAACTTTTCGCTGTACCTATTAAACGAGAAATAAGTGTTCTTGAATCATAGATTTCAAGGTTAAACGAGCCACGCGCACCAATTTCCACAGGGAAATTTAAGGTTTGTTCCATAATACGAACTTTGCTCGGCGTTCCCCAACGAATACCTGTAAGAACGATTTTGTTTATAAAATATACTTCCGTTTGGATAGCGATATCTAAATCCTCAGGAAGTTTGTAAACTTCGTTAAGTTCAGGAATAACATTCTTTTCAAGAGTGTATCTACCAGCGCTAAACAAATCAAACGCTTTTCCGTCACGGAAGAACAAGGCTTCTTGTCCCGCGCGAACTATAAGCTGCGAACCGAGATTAAAGTTTTCAATCGGGTGCTTGTACACAAGTAAATCTTCACTACCGTCCCATTTTATGATACTTGCATTGCCACTTGCTTTTAATTCAGCTTGAGCAATCATCTTTTTAACGTCAAAAGTATCGCCACAAACAGTGCAAATGTGCGTGTCTGCTTTTTTATTTACCTTTTGCATCGATGCACAAATAGGGCATTTTAAGTCAATTAAAGCAAACTTTTCTTCAACCGTATTGATTTTTTGATGACAAACAGGGCAAGTTGCTTTTTCACCTTTTCTCTGGTCAAACATAACGGTATTTCCACAGTGCGGACATACCTTTGATGACAACATATCGTCTTTAGCGTTAATAATTCTTCCACAAGAACATTTAACCGTTTTCTTCGCAAATAAGCCAGTGCCTATTTCTACATAACTGCCACAATCGGGGCATTCAATTACAAATTTTCCCATTTTTATTTCTTCTCCTTTCGTTTAATTGTTTTTTAATATTCCCACTAATGAACTTTTGTGAAAACTTATTTTTTTATATAGACTTTCATCTATATTTAAAGTTTTTAATCGTTGTCGCTTCATGTTTCGAACATCAACGTTAATTTCAGTTGGATAAACTATTATTTCAATTTTATCTAAAACATCAAAATTTAATTCGCAGTAAACCTCATCCGTTGATGAATATATACCATAGCGGAATTCTTTTTCAAAATCCCAACACGAAGACTTTGAGAAACCCTCAATAATTGTTTCGCCTGATATTTCATCTCCTCGAGCATATTTATTATATTGCGATTGTTTGATATACGAAACATCTTTACATATCACGTTTTTATTTTTAAACAACTCATTAAATGATGCCGAGTGATTAAAGACAAGTTTTATCATCACACCAATATCACGTTCTGATTTTTTGCTATACATTTTCCACATTGGAATACTTTCACGCTTAAATCTTATGAAACTACAACTGTAAAAATTCGATAGTTTAGGATAATAATACTCCAAACCCGCTTCTTGTAAATCATTCATAAATCTTAATCGTGAAAATTTAAATGAACCGCTTTTCAATATAGCTAAAACATTGTTTAAAGATGTATAATGCGACAAACATTTAACCTTTGACATAATTAAGCTCCCCAAACAACTAAGCAATAAGTTGTAGTGTATGGATAATACGTATCTTTTTTACACAAATTCCAATCTTCCGACCAGTTTTGAGGTTTGCTCTCCGCTTTGCAATAAATTGTCAAGCTATCACAATTAGAGAATACATTTTGTCCAATATACTCAACCGATGTAGGAATAGTTATTTTAACACAACGATTACAGCCACTAAAGGCGTTATCATTTATTTTTTGCACTTGACCGCTTAATTCAATATTCGTAACTTTTACGCAACCATAAAACGCTGAAATGCCTATTTCCTTAACGGTTCCGCTAATTTTTATCGACGTTATGTTTTCGCAGTTATAAAAAGCATAATCGTTTATCTTTTGCACAGTATCTATAGTCAATTCTTGTATTAATAAATTGTTAACGTATAAATTCTTTGCATAGTAAAGAGGATTAGCAGTTGCATTCGCGAACTTAATACTACACCAATTATCAAGATTTGTAATATAGACAGCAGTTAACGCACTGCAACTTGAAAAGGCATTATTGCCAATTTCTCTAACTGCTGCTGGTATATTAATACTTGTTATGTCACTATTAGAGAAAGCATATCTGCCTATAATTTCAACAGATGCACCTATCGTTACTTCGCTTGCGTAACTATATTCAAACGCATAATGGAGTATCATTTTCGTTCTATCGTGAATAACACAACTAGATTTATATGAAGAGGTAGGTTTCACGAATAAAACATATGGATTAGTGGAATTCCCCAAATAATACCCATTGTCATAAGTTGTATAAGTTAAATCACAATTTTCAAAGGCACTTGAACCAACATGCTCAATACTATCAGGAATGGAAATATTGGATAAGTTATCACAACTATAAAACGCTTTATCGCCAATAGTTTCAACGCTCTTTCCTACTTGGACACTAAGCAAACTGTTACAATTAGCATAAGCAGAATTATAAATTATTTTTGTTTTATCGTGAACAGTACTACTTGTAATATTTGCATTTAAGGCTTTCACTAACACAAGATACTCGTTTGCCGTATTTCCCAAATAACATGCATTGCTATAGTTGTTATATACAAGTTGCGTGCAATTATAGAATGCATCTGCCCCAATAGAACGAACATTTTCGCTTATTGTTAAGTTCTTTAAACCATCGCAATTATAAAAAGCTTTATCGCCAATAGTTTCGATATTGTTAAGATTAATTTCTGCCAACCCAACGCATCCATAAAATGCCCCATATGGGATATTTACTCCCGTAACATTAATTTTACTTAATGAGGCAGGAATGTAGTATGTGACATAGGATGAGCTGTAATATTGCTTGGTCGATAATGCACCTTCAAAACTAGTGCTTCCAAACAAATATCCTAACAATAAATTAGAGCCTGCACCAGTTTCTTTAGCCGTAGTTGAGCCAATAAATGGAAGTGTCATTTCTTTTAATGCGGAACATCCGGCGAAAGCTGACGCGCCAATCTTATTGACAGTATTAGGTATCGTTACATTTTGCAAACTAGTGCAATTATAAAACGAATAAGCGCTGACTTCCTGAATATTGTTTGCAAGAGTAATGTTATTAACAAGACTATTGTTAACATACAGTTTTTTTGCATAATATAAAGGATTTGCTTCCACGTCGCCAAAAGAAATTGTAGCCCAAGAGTTAATGTCTTTGATGTCAACTTTAGTTAAACTTGTGCAACCATAGAAAGCATCGCTTCCAATACTAACTATAGTAGAGGGGATATGGATACTCGTCAAACTACTACAGTTATAAAAAGCACCTTTTCCGATTCTAGAAAGATTATTTGATAAGGTTATAGTCTTTAAGTTGCTGCAATTATAAAACGTTGCTTCATCAATATTCGTAATCGTATTAGGCAATACTACTTTTTCTATTGTTGTATTATTGTTAAATGACGTGGAGAGTAATTTGCTTACATTAAATCCTTCAATCTGCGAAGGTACAGTAATTTCTGTATTCGTACCAGAATACAACATAATTGTTGCCGTGCCGTCATTTGTGCTATACCATAAATAGCCATCATTTGTAACACCCAGAGATCCACCAAAATCCCAATATACAGCACAATAACTAGAATAAGCATATTTATTCCAACCAGATACCCAGCCAGAGGGTTGGCTAGCGACCTCGCAAAAAATCACCAAATTACTACTACAACCATAGAAAGCATCCGTACTAATTGTTTGAACAGAGTCAGGAATAGTTAATAATGTGATGCGACTACACTTATAAAATGCATCTCCAGCTATTTTGCTACCACCAGTTATAACAACTGTTGTTAAGCTACTAGGTATATAACTTGATTGTGAGTAGTATGAGGTTTCGCCAAAAATAAATCCGAAATTGGCATAGCCTGTTCCGTCTAAACGTTCCCCAACGAACGGTATTGTTAATTGTACCAAACTATTACAATCTTCTAAGACGCCTTCCGCTATTTCTGTTACTAAGAATTCTTCTATCTTAGATGGAATTGTTATTTGAGTTGCTGTAGTTTTTGTGCATCCAATTACTCTTGCAGTACCATCTTTTAATGAATACCATTGAATACCATCGGTAGTTATTCCTTGTTTACCACCATAATACCATATAACAGGGCAATAACTAGAATAGGCATATTTATTCCAAGATGTTGACCACATAGAAGGCTTACTATCAGCTTCACAATAAATAGTAAGATTCTTACAACCATAGAAAGCATCTTCACCAATAGTGACTATACTTTCGGGAATTTCTATACTATTTATAGAAGTGTTGTTTTTAAATGCCTCATCAATTATTTCGACAACTGGATAACCTTCAATGGTTGCAGGGATTTTTAGATTAGTCGTTCCATCAACGCATCCACTAATGGCTATATTATTATTGTTTGTTAAAACCCAAGAAACACCCGAAATATTCCCGTGTCTTCCACCATAATTCCATACCACAGGGCAAGAGTCGGAATAGGAATATTCATTCCAATCAGAAGCCCAACCAGACGGTTTTTCTGCTGTCGCACAGTAAAAGCTTAAATTTTCACAACCATAAAATGCATCACTCTCAATGGACGTCACATTTTTTGGAATAACCATCGTAGCTAAATTTTCACAATTATAAAAGGCATCTTCTCCAATACTTGTAACGTTATTACCGATTAATACACTTTTTAACGTTTTACAACCATAAAAAGCATAATCGGATATCTGTTTAGCTGTAGTTAAACTAATATCTTCGACCAAAGCGCCATTTATATATAAATTCTCCGCATAATACATAGGAGCAGCGCCATAGTTATCAGCATCAATCTCAACCCATTTATCTGCGGTTCCTAAATAATAAATACTTTCTAAGTTGTAACAACCATCAAAAGCATTATATCCTATTTTAGTTACGCTTGCAGGAATCGTTAATTTCTTTAATGAATAGCAGTCTTCAAATGTATAGGAGTTTATAGACACAACCCCATTTGGAATCGTAAACTCACTCCAATTAGCTGCTTGAATAGCTTCACCGAAGTCGCCATTTGCCATATGCTTATATGTTTCCATTGTTGAATCAGAAGCTTCATCAATGCCAACATTTTTTAAAGTGTTATAGGCAGATTCATAATCATTGTTGTTTGCATATTCGCCAGCTTTTAATTTGGCTCTTTGTTGTATGTCGTCAACAAGCGTTGCTGAATCTTTGTAAGATGTTATCTCAGACAATAGTTGATATGCAGAGACATCATCATTTTGCGAAATATAGTCTTTTGCTCTACTATATTTGCTACCATTTAAAACTTCTTCAGCGTCTTTATAATCACCCAACTCTTCTAAAATTTGATATGCTTCATTATAATTCTTATTTGCAAGTAACGAAAGGGCTTCTTCGTATTTATTATTCGGTAAAATAACATTTTGAAAAATCATTGCAATCGCAACGATTACTGCAACAACGGCAACTGCTATACCAGAAAATATACCAAACTTTTTAGCACTTTTTCTTGATTGTTGTGCATTTTCTTGTTTTTTAACAATCCCAAAACACTCTTGGCGACGGGTTTCATCAACCATTGTTAAATATTTGGTATATTCAGGCACTTGTTTTAAAGAAATATCGGACTTCGAAATTTCACTATCAGAACGCGATTTCGTTTTAACAAGGCACAAACCCCAATAAATTTTAGAATTATTTTCATCCACAGTTAAAATTAAAGATAAAAGATATTTTGCGTGCTCAAAATAACCTTGCCTTATCATAATAAATGCAACGTCGAGCAATAAATCTTTAATTTCAATAAGTTCGCCTGGATAATACTTGATAACCTCTCTTAAAACCAAACAATCTTCATTGCTATTAAGAGCGTCTTTTATTTGCACAAGCAAATCATAAACAACTTTCTTATGATTGGAAGAATACTTAAGTATAGTTTCTAAAGTTTTAATAGCATTTTTAACGTCATCCCTATCTAAATAGAGGTTTAAGCACATTTTTTGTGCTTCTTTATTTCCCTCATCTACAGAAATAACGTTGTTTAGACACGCTTCTTTAGCGTGAATGTTTTTTGTTGTTTTTGCGAACTCAAGGTTGTATTTAATATAGGTATCAACATCCTTACTATCAAGCGTTGATAATAAAAGCTTAAAAATGGTAAAGCGCTGAGAAGAAATTGAGTCCACAAAGGATTGTGCTATTCTTTCTTCTCTTTCGTCGTAATTGAAAGGTAAAACCGTATTAAGAATTACAAGATTGGTATTTTCCGATACGTTCTTACAAAGAGCATACATTGAATTTAAGATGTAAGTTGCACGTTCTTTTTCCGCGCAATTTAAAATTCGCGCTATAGTATCGTAATCTTCTTGCACAAAACTGCTAATTTTCTTAAACAATTCAGCATCGCTTGTAACTTGGAATTTTGCTTGTAGTTTATACCAAATAGCATCCGCTAAATTAGGGTTATTAAACAATAAATCATCAAGAAGCTTATTCGCATCCTCCCATTGTCTACCCATCAAATAAGAGTGAGCGAGGTCTAACGTTTGCTTTTCACTTATACTTGTTTTTGCTATAGCGCATTTACCAAGTTCTCTTGTCTGTAAGGTTTCCGTTTTGATTTTAGAGCTTTTTTTCGCCATTTGACCGCCTTTAATTTGTATGCGGTCAAGGTGAACTGCTTGTTCAGACTCTTCAATTACACGTTTGATATGATTCATCAAAACTTCGTAATTGCTCGGAATGCTATAATCTATTGCTTGTCTGCCACCCGTTAACGCAACGGGGATTTCATACGGATTAACGCCTTTATAAACGGTAATTAAACTGTTTTTATGTTTTTCGCCTTTCTCTACGCGTGTTTTGAAACGGCTCCATTCGTTTTTAACCCATACTGCATTAAAGTATTCAGCCTTTTCACCAAACACTATCATAACCTTTGCGGTTTTTAATGCATTATAAATATAAGGTTCATATTGTTCAGAAACCTTATCTCTTAAAGTGACACGACTAAAAAAGACGTTATATCCTTTCGCTACTAACGCCGTATATAAATCTTGAACGTCAATACTGTCTTGCGTTCTTTCAATGCCGTGTTCACGGTCACTATCTTTAAAGCTAATAAAGATGTCGTAAGCAGGCTCTTTGCTCGCCTTATTAAGCCATTCAATGCGGATTTTCTCTATCTGTTCTGCTTGTTTTTGATAACTTTCCTTTATATCGGTAGGGGCAAGCGAAATTGCCTTTTGAACATCTTTATTTTTTAAGAACGATTCTTCAGTTATATTATTGCAAGTAGGAACCTTCTTATTCTCGTTGTAGTCTGTAACGTAAACAATACCATTAAGAGCAAGAGCGCGTCCCCAATAAGCCTCGTGATTGGTTGTGTCTTTAACAATTATATTTTCAAAAAGTTCCGCCGCCTTTTCAAAATCATTATTACGCAATGCCTCCCAAGCGTTAGCGCGTTCAACTGCGTGAACGTCATTACCGCTATCTATCATCCATTTGCTGCGGCAAAAGTCACATATGTAATAGTTGCCTTTTCGCGTGACAGAACCGCCACATGATTTACAAACAATGTTCTCCATATAAATCTTGTCCTTCCTTGTAAAATAAAAAGTGCCGCTTGCAAAGCAAACAGCACCTGTAAAAATGTATCTTTCGCTTTGCCGCGACGCTAAACATAATGGAATCACTTAAAGATTTGTATGTAACTACGAAAGAGTACACTCCTACCGAGAGTATACTTTAAGTGATAATACACCATTATTCATTTAACGTCGCATAATAATTTTAACACATTTTTACAAACATTGCAACAGGTTTTATATCAAGTAATTTTATAAATAATAGATAAAAGAATTTGACATAAAAAAGGCTTTCTTTCGAAAGCCTTTTTTGGTCTACCCGGCTGGAGTTGAACCAGCACCTATAAGAGTCGGAGTCTTATTCTCTATCCAGTTAAGATACGGGTAGATAAATTTACCTTACGCAAAAAAGCGTAAGGCGTTTTTTTATTTTATCGTGCTAATATCAAACGGCGTTGATTGATATACGTAGTAGTTAAGCCAGTTTGAATATAATAAGTTAGCGTGCGCACGCCACGAAACGATAGGCTCTTTACTCGTATCGTCGTTTGGATAATAATTTTTAGGAATTTTTATAGGTTTATTTTCATTTAAGTCCCTAAAATATTCGTTTGCTAAAGTGTTTGCGTCGTACTCTGGGTGTCCCGTAATAAAAATTTGTCTGCCACCGTCGGTTGCTATTGCGTAAACGCCTGCGTCCTTTGAAGTAGATAAAATTCTTAACTCTTTAACAGCCCTAACTTCTTCTTCTAAAATAGTCGTATGGCGTGAGTGTGGAACTTTAAATAAGTCGTCAAAGCCACGGAATAAAATTGACCTTTTATTGCAAATTGTATGGTCGAATACCCCGAAAAGTTTTTCGTCTAAATCATACTTTTTAATTCCGTAATGATAGTAAAGTCCTGCTTGAGCGCCCCAACAAATATGCAAAGTGCTATAAACGTGAGATTTGCTCCACTCCATAATTTCGGTTAATTCTTGCCAGTAATCAACCTCTTCAAACGGCAAGTTTTCAACGGGTGCGCCCGTTATTATCATACCGTCGTAATTGTTTTGCTTTACGTCGTCAAAAGTCTTGTAAAAGGCAAGCAAATGTTCTTCAGGCGTGTTTTTTGATTTATGTGATTTTGAGTGTATAAGTTCAATATCTACCTGTAGCGGTGTGTTTCCAAGTAATCTTGAAAGTTGTGTTTCCGTTTCAATTTTTTTAGGCATTAAGTTAAGTATAAGAATTTTAAGTGGTCTTATATCTTGCGATATTGCCCTATTTTCCGTCATAACGAATATATTTTCGTCAAGAAGGGTTTTTACCGCAGGTAAATTGTTTGGAATTTTTATAGGCATATTAATTATTCCTCTGTTTTGTCTAATGCTTGGCGAATATCGTTAATTAAGTCTTCAGCGTTTTCTATACCACAAGAAAACCTTACCATATCTGGATATACGCCTGCTTGAATTAACTCTTGGTCGCTCATTTGTCTATGAGTTGCGCTTGCTGGGTGTAAACAACAAGTTCTTGCGTCGGCAACGTGAGTTTCGATTGCTGCAATTTTTAAGTTCTTCATAAACTTTTCAGCAACCATTCTACCACCTTTTACACCAAAACTTACTACGCCACAAGTTCCGTTTGGCATATATTTTTTAGCAAGGTTATAGTACTTGTCCCCTTCAAGCCCTGGATATATTACCCAACTAATTCTATCGTCGCTTTGTAAATATTTTGCAACGCTTAAACCGTTTTCACAATGGCGTTTCATTCTAACGTGCAAACTTTCAAGTCCTAAATTTAAAATGAAGGCGTTTTGTGGAGATTGAATTGAGCCAAAATCCCTCATAAGTTGTGCCGTTGCTTTTGTTATAAACGCGCCTTCTTTACCAAATTTAGTAGCGTAAGTTATTCCGTGGTAACTATCGTCTGGCGTGCAAAGACCTGGGAATTTGTCAGCGTTAGCCATCCAGTCGAATTTACCACTATCAACAATACAGCCACCAACAGCAGCGCCGTGACCGTCCATATATTTTGTAGTTGAGTGAGTTACGATATCAGCACCCCACTCAAAAGGACGACAGTTTACCGGCGTAGCAAAAGTGTTATCGATAATAAGTGGAACGCCGTGTTTATGTGCAACGCGTGCAAAAAGTTCAATATCTAATACCGTTAACGCTGGATTTGCTATCGTTTCGCCAAATACTGCTTTTGTGTTTGGTTTAAAGGCTTTTTCAATTTCTTCTTCAGTCGCGTCGGGAGAAATAAATGTAAATTCAATACCCATTTTTTTCATTGTAACTGAAAATAAGTTAAAAGTTCCTCCGTAAATAGACGACGAAGAAATTACGTGGTCGCCACACGTTGCAATATTGAAAATTGCATAAAAGTTTGCTGCTTGTCCTGAAGAAGTTAACATAGCCATACTTCCACCTTCAAGTTCGCAAATCTTTTTAGCAACTAAATCGTTAGTTGGGTTTTGTAAACGAGTATAAAAATAACCTGACGCTTCTAAATCGAAAAGTTTGCCCATATCTTCGCTTGTTTCATATCTAAAAGTAGTACTTTGGTATATAGGAATTTCCCTTGGTTCGCCATTACCTGGTCTATAACCACCTTGAACACAAGTCGTTTCAATTTTTTGTTTCATAATTTTCACTCTTACCCTTTTGGTATATTATTTTACAATTTTAGCACAAATTTTATACTATTGTCAAGTATAGTATATATTTTGTATATACTAACTTAAAGCACGCTACTAGAAAAATAGTAGCGTGCTTTAAAATTTTATTATTTATTTTTCAATTTCGTATACTTTCTTTTGGTGGCTAATCCACCACGAATATGCCTTTCTTCTAAATTGATTTTTAAAATATCCTTTACTTTATAATAAAGTTCAAGGTTTACGTCTTTTAACCTTAAAACCATATCTTTATGTACGGTAGATTTTCCTACACCGAAAACTTGCGCAGTTGCCCTTACCGTCGTTTTATGCTCGACTATATACTCGGCTTCTAAAAGTATTCTTTTACTTTGATAACTGTTCACTTTTTAACCCCTTTGTATATTGTATGAAAGGGGTTTTATTTATATTCTAATTTATTTTGATAAATTGTCTTTTAAAACTTGGTTGATTTTTAACCCTTTTGCGCTTACCTAAATAATGTACGTTTAAGTTCATCCCACTAATTAGTCCTTTCATAATTATATAAAGCCACATTAAAAAAATTACTATTACCGATATTGCACCGTAAATTTCGGTAAAAGTAGCAAAATAATTAACGTAAAGAAAAAAACCTGCCGTCATTGTTATAGAGAAAATACAAGTGTATATCGAGCCTATTAAAACGTCTTTTATTTTTATTCTATACGGACAAGCGTACAAATTTAACGCTATTAAAAAGACTAAAAAACTTAATATTAAAACGCTATAATTGATTATTCTTCCAAGCGTTGCTCCAAAAAAATCGATAGAATATTTGCTTACGAAAAAGTACACTCCTTGAAAAAGAGCAAACCCAAATAAAAACAAGGTCATAATACCTATCGACGCAATTCTAACTATAAGGTTATTAGTAGTTAAATAATTGTATACTATTTCACCCGTACGCCTTAAATGATAAAAAAAGTTAGTCGCAGAGTACGCTGAAATTAGCGCAACGATAATATTTCCACTTGTACCTAACTTTTGAGCAGTAATATAAACGTATTCAATAACTTGTTTTAGGTCTTTAAAAATTTCAGTAATAAACGAATTGTCTATCTTCGAGCCAAACGCCGATAAAGTAAGCGTCGTTAAATAGGCTAAGGGCACCATTTCGAGCAAAGCAAAATATACGAGCGCACCTGCAAGCGTCGTACTTTTTTTGTCGTTTATTACTTTTGTATAACTAAAAAAGTTATTAAAAAAATTGCTCATACTTAAAGTATAAGCAACTTTTTGTTTTATTAAACTTTGTAAATAAAATTTACAATACTCTTGTACCGTTTATAAGCAAACCGTATTTATATCCTACTAATTCGGCTGCTTTTTCGCACATAAGCATTCTTGTATGATAAATTTCAAAGTAGTCTGCAACCGAACATAATTTAGGGTCGGTTTCAATAATAGTGTCAACCGTTTTTGCCGTAGCGTCAACCTTTACGTACGAACTGTTTACTGCTAAATTAACCCTATCGTGGATATTAATATCGCCGTCAACAATTTTATTAATTACCCTTGATTTATGAACGTCGCTTTTGTCGGCTATAATTAGCGCAGAACATATAGGACTTACGGGTATGCCGTGCTTTTCGTCGTGATTGCCTATTGCCATCATAATTTCTGAAGCGTCAACATAACTCATACCTCTATCAACTAACAGTTTATAAGCAAGTAAGGCCCCACTCGTTGCGTGATTATGCCTTGCTAAGGCATTACCTATATCGTGAAGATACCCTGCAATTTCACCAAGACGAACGGTTCTTTCGTCATAGCCTATCTCTTTTAAAATCATTCCCGTCCACGAAGAAACGATACTGTTGTGCCTTTGTGAGTGTTCGGTATAATTAAGCGCGTCTATTTGCTTTTCGCACGTTTCCATTATTGCTTGGATTTCTTTGTCCTTTTTTAATTCTTTTACTGTTATCATTTTACTCCTATTACAATTCTACTACGTTAATCTTGTTGTAAATTTCTTCGTATTTATCACGGTAAAATAAATTTGTGCCAGGAGTCGTTATCGACGCCGTTCCTGCAGCAACTGCAGAGTGAAGAATTTGCTCGTAATTTTCTCCCCTTTCTGTCATTACGCTTACGGCTGCAATCATACTATCGCCAGCGCCAACCGTAGAATTTACTGCTACGCTTGCACTTTTACAAAAATATGCTTGCTTTTTATTCGTTAAAATTGCTCCTTTACCACCTAAAGATAAAAGCACGTTTTCAGCCCCTTTATCTATAAGATAGTTACATCCTTCTAAATATTCTTTTACGTTATCTAATTTTTTGCCGACGATATTTTCAAGTTCGGTTAAGTTAGGCTTAACCATATAAACGCCGTTCTTTATTGCTGACAAAAGTTTTTGCCCTTCAGTATCAATTATTACTTTTGCATTTTTATTAACTGCTTTTACAAGTTCGCCGTAATATTCGTCGTCAACACCTTCTGGTAACGAGCCACTAATTACTACGACCGACGCATTAGTTGAAAGATTTGCTAAAAGAGTTAATAACTCCTTTTGCTTATGACTTTCAACTACTTCGCCTTTATCGTTAATTTCCGTTAGCATAGACTTTTTGTCTACGATTTTATAATTCATTCTTACACTACCTTTGTTCCAAACAAAGGTGTGCTTTATTCCTTCGTTATCCAAAGTTTGTTGAAACAAACTGCCGTTTTCGTCGTACATAAATCCTGTAGCAAAACTGTCGCCACCTAATCTACGAACGCCTATTGCAGTATTAAGCGCCTTACCCGAACAAGTCAATATTTTATTATTTACCCTATTCAATCTACCAACGTTTAACTGCTCTAACTCAACGGTGCAATCTATGCTTGGATTAGGACATACCGTTAATATCATTTTAAATTCCCTTTAATTCTCTACTTTTGATTGTTCGATAATTTTACTCGTTTGGTCGTAAGGAACTTCTTCGTAACGAACAAACTCCGACGAGAAAAATCCCCTTGCTTGAGTAAGACTTCTTAAATCTTGCGCGTATTCTAAGATTTCAATTTCAGGAACTTCGCAAGTAACTATACATTTATCGCCGTCTTGTTCCGTGCCTAAAATTCTGCCCCTTCGCTTATTAATATCGCCCATAATATCGCCTAAATAACTATCAGGTACGATAATTTTCACTTGATAGATAGGCTCTAAAATAACCGGCTTTGCATTTTTAATACCTTGTTCGTAGGCTATTTTAGCGGCTGAAACGAAAGCAACTTCCTTACTGTCAACAGGGTGATACGAGCCGTCGTGTAAGGTTGCCTTTAAGTTGATAAGTGGATATCCTGCTAAAACACCGTGATTAATTGCTTCCCTTAAACCTTTATCAACTGCTGGAATAAATTGTTTTGGAACTACGCCACCTACTACTTCGTCAACGAATTCGTAGTAACCGTCGCTTGCGCCCGGTTCAAAAGTAATAACTGCGTGACCGTATTGACCTGCGCCACCAGATTGTTTTTTATGCTTGCCTTCGCCTTCGGCTTTTTGTAAAATAGTTTCTTTATACGCAATTTTAGGAGTTTTTAATACTACTTCAACGCCAAACTTATTTTTAAGTTTTTTAGAAAGTACGCTTAATTGAGTAGTCCCAAGACCCGAAATTATCATTTCGCCCGTTTCTTTGTTCTTTTCAACCGAGAAAGAAATGTCTTCGTCGGCAAGTTTATTTAAGCCTGCAAAAATCTTGTCTTCTTCACCCTTTTTAAGCGCGTAAACAGCCCTTTTGTACATAGGCGACGGAACGTTGAATTTTTTAAATTCCGTAGGAATTTTTTCGTATAAAGTGTCACCCGTTTTAACGTTATCTAATTTTGATAATGCACCGATGTCACCTGCAATTAAACTGTCGACTTGTTCTTGTTTTTTGCCTTTTACGATATAAATTGAAGAAATTTTTTCTTCGTTATCTTTACTGTATACTTTTAAAGTTTGACCTTGTTTCAATACGCCCGATATAACTTTAATATAATGAAGTTTACCCATATAAGGGTCTACTACCGTTTTGAATACCCTTAATATAGTTTGGCTATTTATATCTGTTTCTATAACAACCTTTTCGCCGTTTTGTAATGCCTTTTGATGTCCTGCGTCAACAGGGCTTGGTAAGGTTGATATAATTTTATCCATAAGGTTAAATATACCGTGATTTTTAAACGCACTACCTCCTAAAACAGTAATAGTTGAACAAGTTGCAATACCTAATTTTACGCCTTTTTCAATTTCTTCAGGAGTAAGTTCGCCTTCTGAAAAATATTTGTTTAATAAATCTTCGTCGTTTTCGGCAGCCGCTTCCATAACTGCAAGGTGCGCCGTTTCGTAAGCATCTTGTAAATAATCTGGTACGGGGCTTTCGTTTCTTTCCCAGTCCCTTAATACGCCGAAAGCAACTTTAACAAAGCCTTTCATTTTGCCATCTACCATATTTGGTATTATCATAGGCGCTATTTTACGTCCGTATTTTTCTTTTATAGCGTCAACCGTTTTGATAAAATCACTATTATCTTTATCAAGACCGTTTAAAAACAAAATTGCTGGAATTTCATGTTCTACACAGTAGTCAATGGCTTTTTCCGTGCCTACCGTTAACGAGCCGTTTGCACCCGATACTATAATTGCCGAGTCGCTTACTGCAAGCGCTTGCGCCATTTCGCACTCAAAATCGTAATATCCTGGAACGTCTATTAAATTAAATTTGTATCCCTTATATTCACAATTTGCTATTGCTAAGCCTATTGAAGATTTTTTTGCAATTTCTTCAGCGTCAAAGTCCATACAAGTATTGCCGTCTTCTACTTTACCTTGCCTATCGATAGCACCACAATTAAAAAGTATAGCCTCACAAAGAGTTGTTTTACCTTCGCCACTGTGTCCGATAATTGCTACGTTTCTAATTTTGTTTGAATCCATAATTTTAACCTTCCATATATTTTTTTAGACAAAATTTAAATTAAGTCTAATATAATTATACACCCATCTTGTCTCATTTTCAATAGCCACTCTGTTTTTTTATATGTTTTTTTTGTTTTAATAAGGCGAAAACCCAAATAAAAAATTTGTTTTTACTTGGGTTTTTATTTTAAATTAGATAGATTAAAATTATTTTATTATAATAAAATACAAATAACTCTTCCTTTGCCTTCGTTAACTATTTTGGTAACCGTTTTTCTCATTTTATTTTTAGTTTCGTTTTTCATGGAATTGATTTTTGTAGTTATTTCTTCACTTACAAGCGTTGATAACTTTTTGCCAAATACGTTAGTATTCCAAACTTTTTCTGGGTTTTCTTCATATTCTTTTTGAATAAATTCGGCAAAATCAGCACATTGTTTTTGAGTACCCGAAATAGGCGAAACTTCGGCGTCTAAATTGATTTTAATAAAATGCATACATTCCGTCGACGCTTTAATTTTAACACCGTATCTTCCACCTTGTTTTACAACTTCTGGATTTTGTAGCGTCATATCGCTATCGCTTGGAACTACTATTCCGTAACCGTTTTCATAAACTTCGTTTAAAGCGTTTTTAGTCTTTTCATAACTTTTCTTTGCTAAGGCTAATTCTTTAATATAACTCATTAACATAAACTCGTTTTTAATTTCTTCACCTGCCATTTCGGTAAGTAAATCGTAAAAAATACTTTCGTCTACGTCAACTTTATACTGTATTCTACCTTCGCCAAGTAAACACTTGCTTTCTATATTACTTTTAACTCCTTCAACTTCTTTTAAAACGTCTTCTATTAATTTGTAATGTTTCATACAAATTACGCCCGAAGCTACTTCTTTTACCTTTTCGCAAACACTTGATATAATTTTGCTTTCACAAGGTAAAATCTGTATCCACTTTGGCAAGCAAATATCAAAACTTTTCATAGGGAATTCCATAAGTAAGTTTGATAAAATATCAATTAACTCATCTTCGCTTGTGTTTAAAACGTTAATTGCAATAACCTTTACGCCGTACTTTTCAGTTAATTGTTCGGCTAAATTTTTAGCCTTTTGACTTGACGGCTCTTTACAGTTTAAAACTACGATAAAAGGCTTACCACTTTCTCTCATTTCGCTGATAACCCTTTCTTCTGCTTTTAAGTAGTTTTCTCTATCAATATCTACTATCGAGCCGTCCGTCGTAACGACAACGCCTATCGTGGCGTGTTCTTTAATAACCTTTTCAGTACCTATTTCGGCAGCCTTTTCAAATGGAATAGGTTGATTGTTCCAAGGAGTTTTTACAAGCCTATCTTTACCGTCTTCTTTATCGCCTATTGCCCCGTCTACGAGATAACCTACACAGTCGATTAACCTTACCTTTGCTTGGCTTTTGCCTTTAAGTGAAATCTTTACACTTTCGCCTGGTACGAATTTAGGCTCGGTAGTAGTAATAGTTTTGCCTTCACCCGATTGTGGCATTTCGTCAATAGCAATTTGCTTTTTGTTTTTAGATGAAATATTCGGCGTAACGATATATTCCATAAATTTATTAATAAAGGTAGATTTACCCGTTCTAACCGGACCTACTACTCCTATATACAAATCTCCGTCCGTTCTTTTAGCGATATCTCTATAAATATCAAATTTATCCATTAAAAAACCTCCCAACACACTAATGTATATGAGAGGTATTTTATCTTTATGAATTTATTTTGTTTTTTTCTTATATTTCATTTCTTTTAACATTTGTAGCCAGTTAGTTGGATGTTCTTCATCCATAAGCATACGCTTTATATTTTGCCTATGAGCATACCAAGTTAAAAATATAATTGCTATTACGAATAAGTTGGCGATTAACGCTATAATAATTTGTTTTTGCCCATAAACGCCACTTTCGATAAAAGCGTTATACGTTGAATAACAAGCAAAAAACGCACCCGGAGTAGTTGCAATAAAAGAGCCCATAGCACCTATTTCTGTAATTAGTATAAAGACGATTGCTAATACACCACTAATAAGCCCTACAAGTGGGTTACAAACGAAAAATACGCCTATAGTAGTTGCAATACCTTTTCCACCTTTAAACTTCATAAATACGGGGAATACGTGTCCTATTACAGCGAAAAATCCACACATAAGTTTACTAACAACGCTTACCGAAATAGTAGTTCCTTCAAAAAAACAATTATTATACAAAATAAAGCCTAAAAAGGTAGGAATAGCGCCCTTTAACATATCAAGCACTAAAGTTAAAAGCCCTATTTTTAAACCGAAATTCCTACTCATATTTAAAGTGCCCGGATTACCACTGCCCATTGTGCGAATATCTTGCTTTTTAAGTTTTGAAATTATGATAGCAAAATTTATATTGCCCATAAAATATGAAAATATTATAAGCAATAAAAACTGCCACCAAAGTTGTGAAAAAGATAAAATCATAACTTTTCTTCTTCCTTTTCCCTAACTATAAGTTTAATAGGCGTTCCTTCAAAATTAATAGCGTTTCTTAAAGTATTTTCTAAATACCTTTTATAACTAAAGTGCATAAGTTCAGCGTTGTTTACGAACATAATAAACGTCGGTGGACAAACACCGTCTTGAACGGTGTAGTAAATTTTAAGTCGCCTACCGTTTTTCGTTGGTGGTTCGGAAATTCTTATAGCGTCGCCAAGTAAATCGTTTAAAGTACCCGTAGAAACTCTACGTTTAGCGTTTTCTAAAATTTCGTCTGCCATTTTAAAAAGTTTTTCTGCCCTTAAGCCCGTTTTTGCCGAAATAAATATACTCTTATAATAACTCATAAACGGAAGTTCGCTATCAAACTTCTTTTTATATTTTTCAATAGTAAAAGTATCTTTTTCAACAGCGTCCCACTTATTCATAATAATTAAAGACGGCTTGCCTTGTTCGTGAACGTAACCTAAAATTTTAATATCTTGTTCGGTTAAACCTTGCGTACTATCAATTACGACAAAGCAAATATCTGCCCTACGAATAGCACCAAGCGCCCTTATTACGCTGTAATATTCTATATCTTCGTTTACGGCGTTTTTCTTTCTTATTCCTGCCGTGTCTATTATAGTATATTTTTTGTCTTTATATTCTAAATGAGTGTCAATAGCATCTCTCGTCGTTCCACTTATTGCTGAAACGATAGTTCTATCGTAGCCTAAAAGTCTATTAGTTAAACTTGATTTGCCTGCGTTTGGCTTGCCTACTATTGCAATTTTAGTATATTCGTCTTCACTTTGAGTGTCAATAGCGTCAAAATGCGAGCATACTTCGTCTAACAAGTCTCCTAAGCCTTTACCTTGTTCGCAAGATATACCAAACGGCTCGCCTAAACCTAATTCGTAGTAATCGAAAAGTAAAGACGCGTCGAAATTATCTAATTTATTTACTGCTAAAACTACCGGCTTGTTTGAACGGCGCAACATACTCGCTACGTCGATATCCGATGCAGTAATTCCACTTTTTACGTCGCAAATAAATAAAATTACGTCTGCCATATCGATAGCAATTTCGGCTTGCTTTTTGATATGCACCCACATTTCGTCTTGTGATTTTAATTCGATACCACCCGTATCAATTAACGTAAAAGCCTTGCCACACCACTCGGCATCGCAATAAATTCTATCTCTCGTAACGCCCGGCTTATTTTCTACGATAGAAATTTTTTTGCCCGTTACTTTATTAAAAAACGTACTTTTGCCTACGTTAGGTCTACCAACTACGGCAACTAATGGTTTACTCATAATATTATCCTTACGTTATCGCCACCCGTTAAAGCGTTGAAAAAACTTTCCCCACTACCGTCGGTAACGATTATTTTTTTATTAATTTTTTTAGAAAATTCTTCTAAAGACGTGTCGTCTAAGAAAACGTCTTCAAACTGTCTTAAACAAACGTCGGGTATAACTAAAACATCAAAATTTTTATCAGAAGCATTAACTTGCTCAATAATATCTTTGCCCGTCAAAAGCCCCGTACAGTTTACCGTTTCCCCGAAAAAGTTGTTTTTAACACCTAAAACGTAATAAGTTGCGCTTTTGCAGTAATTTTTTATTTTTTGACATTGTTTTTCAATAAAACTGCTTGCAGATTGTCCCGAAATTATAAGATAAGTTTTATCGTCGTTACGATTTTTTAAACATAAATCAATTTCGTCTTCAAATTTACGGGTAGTTCCAACGCCGTTACCCAGTTGAGAAAAATCGCCGTAATGCTCTTTACTTTCAACGTTTAAACCTGCTTTAAAATAAAACTCGTCGCCAAGGGTTGCAAAAGGCTCGTTAAACTCGCTATTTAACATTTTAACTTGCTCGATAACGCACCTTGAATAGTTTTTGTCAATATCACGAATAGGGAATAAACCTTCCCTAAACTTAGTAATTCCACAAGGAACAACCGAAACGCCTTTAAAGTTTGGCTTTAAAGCGTGAAGTTTACGAATACTATCTTCTAAAAATAAACCGTCGTTTAAAGATGGAACTAAAACGATTTGCCCTTCGATTTGAATTCCGTTTTGCGTTAAAAATTTAAGTTTTTCATAAATATCGCCTGCAAAACGATTGTTTAACATTTTTACCCTAACGTTTGGGTCAACCACTTGCACCGATACGTATAACGGGCTTAATTTTAACCTAACTATTCTTTCTAAATCGCTTTGTTTTAAGTTAGTTAAGGTTACAAAGTTACCTACCATAAAACTTTGGCGATAGTCGTCGTCTTTAACGTATAAAGATTTTCTCATACCTTTAGGCATTTGGTCAACGAAACAAAACACACATTTGTTTTGACAAGTTTTTATATCTAATAAATCACTTTCAAATGTTAAACCAAGCGTTTCATCGTCTTCTTTTTCAACGTCAATCGTAACGGTTTCACCGTTAGTAGTTTTAATCGTCATATTAAAATTAGTTTGAGCATCGTAATAAATATAATCTAAAATATCTTGGACTTCGTGTCCGTCGAAACAAGTGATTGCATCGCCCCTTTCAAAACCTAATTCTTCGCCTATTGAATTTTTTTGAATATCTTTTACTACTAACATAGTTATATTATATCTTTATTCTTTAATTTTGTAAAGAAAAAAACTATTAAAAAGCACGCTACTTTGCATTAACAAATTATAGCGTGCATTTTTTTAATTTTTATTTGCCGTACCTTTTTTAATTAATTCTTCTAAAATAGGATTGAGCGTTTTTAAAACTCTGTTTGCAATAAAGTAATGACCTATATCGTTAGGGTGAACGTCTAAGAAAGCCATTTCCCTAATTTCTCTTGGCACCATTTCTTTGCCTTTAATTAAGTAAACGTTTTTGTCGCCGTTTTCAATAGCGTATTTATAAGTTTCAAAAATAGCCTCGTCCCTTTGCGCCCTTGAGCCGTTTTTCCAATAATTGTCTTTAAAATAAGACGACATCGTTAAGAAAATTATAGGCGTATCGGGGTGAGTTTCTCTAAACTGTTTATAAAGTGGTAAGTGTGTTTCCCTTAAATGTTTAGCGTCGGGAGCGTTTGCATCATAATCGCAAATAAATACGCTACAATCTACCGTTTTTAAATAGTCGACAACTTCTTGGTCGCCTTTTGCTCCACCACTAATACTATAATTTATAATATCAGTTTTAGTCTTTTTACAAATAATACAAGCGTAGTTATTATCGGGTCTTGTTGCGCAAGCGCCTTCGGTTATTGAGTTGCCGTAAAAAAGTATAGGTTTTAAGTTATTATAAGGCTCGTATTTTTCAACTTTTGCGCCTTGATTAAACATTATAGTTAACTCGCTAACGCCACTATAGGTCGGTAAATACATAACGTAGTTGCGCATACCACCCCTCAATAAACCTTCTAAAATATGAGTGTCGTTTTCATCGTAATTTTTGCCGTCTTCAGTATAATAAGGTGGCATTAAACTGCGAGCATATCTTTCTTCTCCGTCAGGCATAACTTCGCACAAATAAAAACTGTTATTGCCTAAAACCGAAGATTTTACCGATTTTACTAAATCAAAATACGTTGCCTTAATTTTAATTTTGCTTGCGTCGGTTGAAAAAGTTATTCTTACGCCCGTCGTTACGCGACTACCCCAGTATAAGCCGTATCTTAAAGTTTTAACGTAGTCAAGTGGCATTTTATGAAAACCTTCGTTTTCATAAAAAGTTGCACCGTATATAGTAAAAGGCTCGCAAGGAATTTTATATTCGTTAAAATTTTCTCCACCAACTTTTTGGTCGGCGTAGTTTTTATCAAGTGTTTCTAATATAGACATTTTTGCTCCCCCTTACAATATTTTATTTAAAACTTCTTCAACGGCAAACGCCATAAATAAAAATCCTAAAGTATTAGGGTGGCTTTCGCCCGACATACAAAGTTCCCTTGCATCATACGGGAACATACTTCTTCCGTCAACGAAATACACGTTGTTGTCGCCGTTGTTTTTAGCATATTCTATAGTATCTAAAATAATTTGCGTCCTTTCGTTACCTTCACGGCAAGTTACTTCATACTCTCTAAACGCCGACGGTCTTGACATAAAGATAATAGGCGTATTAGGTTGTTTTTCTCTAAACTTTTTGTAAAGTGGTAAATGAGTTTGTCTTAAATATTCTGCAGTAGGAGCGTTATGGTCGTAGTCGCAAACGAAAACCGAACAGTCAACGCTTGCTAAAAAGTCAACGACTTCCGGTTGTGCTTTCGCCCCACCCGAAATTGCGTAAGTCATATAGTCGACGTAATTTCTTTTTGCTATTACTGCTTGATAGGTATGGTCTGCCCTTGTTGCCGAGCCCCCTTGCGTTATAGACGAGCCGTAATATAAAATAGGTTTAATATTTTTGTATGGATTATACGGTTCAACTACGCAATCTTGGTCTAAAAATACCGTGATTTTATCTACTATACTATACGTTGGAAAATATAAAACATATTTTCTTACGTCGTTACCCTTTAAATAGCACGACACTTCGTATTCGGGGTCGAAGATAGGCTCAGTCTTCCATTTATCAAATAAATTGCCGACTAAAACTTGCTCGCCACTATCTGTTATTTCAAGTAAAGTAAAGTACGACGTTGCTAAAATAGACATTTCCCTATTACGGCAAAAACTGCTCATTTTTACCTTTAACTTTAACCTTGTAGAATCAGTTTTAAAGCAAAGTCTAACGCCCGAAGTACATAAATTACCCCAGTTTATACCTGCGCCATAATTTAACGGCATAGCGTCAACGACGGCTTTAGGCATTTTATAAAAACCGTAACCTTCTTGATATTTTGCACCGAATAAACTAAAATTTTCGTTTGGGATTTTATATTCTTTAAAATTATCGTTAGCAACGGTAGTTTTAGCAAAATTTTTGTCAAAATCTTCAATATTTCTCTTTTTTTCCATAATATTCCTTACTTTTTGTTAGGTTTTTTGATAAAGCCTAAAATTATAAAAACAATTCCTAAAATTAATAATGCAAAGACTAAAAACCATAATACTTGTAAATTAGTTAAATAGCCACCTATTATAAAAGCAACGCCAACGCTCACAAGTAAAAGTGATAAAATAAGCCACCAAATAGAATACTTTTCGCTACTTGACCTATCGTAATAATACGCCCTAAAAATTTCAATACTGCCCCTTAAATAAAGGACAATTCCTAAAATTTTACCTGCGTCGTTTACTTTAAACACGTTAAATTGCGCTAATACGCAAGATAAAGCAATAATTGATAAAATAACGAACTCTAAAATTATTAAAATTTTAATAGCCTTATTTTCTTTTTTAAACAATTTTTTAAATAGGTATAAACTTAAATATAAAACTAAAATTATTGCAATAACGAGTTTGATTATATCCATACCCCAGTTAGCAAAAAATAATTCGTTATTGATTTTTGCCCATACAGGCATTAATATTATTGAAGATAATATTAAAAGTGAACCTAAAACTATATATAGCCAAAAAAATTTGCTTTTTGTTAAATTAAATATCTTTGAAAATTTCATAAACGCTCCTTTGTTCTTATATTATATGATATAAAAAAATCAATGTCAATCTTATTAGAAAACAATACGCCGTTTTTTACGACTATTTTTTACACAAAAATTCACCCTACCTTTTAGATAGGGTGAGTTGATTTATTTAGTCGCCAAATTGTTTATAAAAACTCCGTTTTGATAGGGCGGGTTAATTATTCTCTTTATTTTTTATTTTTAAACTAGAAACTTTGCATATAATTTTAAAGTAATTTCATCTTCTGGTTTATTATATTGAGTGTTTTCAAAATCCCATCTGTTTAAATACGTTTCATCTGTATACCACCCGTCAAATTCGCAACCATCTTTAACTGGTTCAGGTGGAGATAACAAATATTCACCATTTTTACAATAGTCCATCCAATATTCAACTCCATCTACAATATAAGTTACGTTTGCTATAACTAATAAGGAAGTTTTATGCACACTAAAAAACTCTTGATACCACTCATACTTGCTTTCAAAAACAACGAAGATTGTATCTTGCGTCGAATCTAAACGATAATTATACAATGTTTTTCTATATTCCATAAATTCATCACCCTGTGTATCCAATAAAAAAACTGTACAACGCCAAAACGCATCTGCTGGTGTGCAATATTGTAAACTGCTAGGAATATAGATTTTGTCATAATACCCGTCGTAGCGCACCGAATCCATCCAACCAATGCCGTTCATTCCTGTTGCTATTACTGGCAAGCCATCAATAAAATTTGGTATAACAACTCTATCCCATCTTTTATCTTTTTCGATAAAAGTTAAAACGTTAACACCTGTAGCGTTTGCCTTGCTTGTTCTACCCTGCGTCTCAGCACCTCTTATGTAACAACATTTAAATTCTTGATAATTAAACGTTGGTTCAGGTTTCAATAATTTACAATCTCTTAAATCACAACTAATTAAATTACAACCTGCTAAATTACAAATGCAAGTTATTGTTAATATTAAACAAATAAGTCTTAACAATTTTTTCATATTATTATCCTCCCTTGTTCGATTAAAAACAACGATATCTAACCCGTTGGAATTTACCTCGTTTTATTTTATTTTAACATATAAAAGTTCTATTTGCAATATTAACTGCAACCCATATATTAAACAAAAAAAATAAATAAATGGCAAAAATAAACAAAATTTTACATAAAAATTCACCCTACCTTTTAGATAGGGTGAGTTGATTTATTTAGTTGCAAAATTGCTTATAGAAACACGGCTTTGATAGCAAAAGTTAATTATTCGCTTGCTTTAATATCTTGTGGTTTAATCGTATAGGT
>JAZRCS010000049.1:0-2819 GCA_045659885.1 Christensenellaceae bacterium | reverse complement strand
TCTTCAATAGTTTGTTGCGATAACTCTTCTTCAACGTACTCGTCTTTATGGAATAAGTACGAACTTTCTTGCTCGGTACGAAGTAAAGCAATTTTTTCCATTAATTCTTCGTAATCTGGGAGTTCGTCAAGTGAAGAAATTTGAAATCTTTTTAAAAACTCGTCAGTTGTACCAAATAAAACGGGTTTACCTACTGCGTCTTTTCTACCTACGACTTCAATTACGCCAAGTTTTAAAAGATTTTGAACGGCAAATTCGCTGTTTACACCCCTTAAAGCCTCTAAATCGAGCCTTGTTACAGGTTGTTTATAAGCGATTATTGCGGCAACTTCAAGCATACTTTTTGAAAGTTCCCTTTCTTTTATAGGATTTAACACACTTGATACGGCTTCACTATAAATTTTATTAGAGGCAAATTGTAATTTTTTGTTAAAAATTAAAAGTTGAATACCCCTTTCTTCAGTATATAATTTTTGTAATTCCTTAGCGCTTTCTAAAACTTCTTTTTCTGTTACGGCAAGTTTATCTGCAATATCTTTTACCGATACGGCATCACCCGAAACAAATAATAACGCCTCAATTATATTCGTCAATTTCGACAACTTCTTCGCCCCCTTCATTATTGTATTCAAGAGTAATTTGACCAAAAGTATCGTCTTGTTTAACCTTTACTATTTGGTGCTTTATAAGTTCTAATAATGCTTGAAAGGTCGTAATTAATTCGTTACGAGTTACCCTTTCTAATATAAACAAGTCGGTAAAAAGTATTTTTTGTTCACATTTTAACACGTCAACAATATAGTCGAGTTTTTGTTTTACGGTGAATACTTCTTTTGGAATTTCTTTTTCAGTTTTAGCCTTAACTTCCTTAACGTCAACACGCTTTAAAAGGTCGGTAAAGGCATTAATTAATCCGTTTAAGTTAAAGTCGGTATAAACTACCTTAACTTCGCCAACAGAATCGTCTGGACTTTTATAGTAAATATCGGTAGTTTCTAAGGCTTTTAATTTGTCAAGTGAACTTAAATATAATTTATATTCTTCACGTTGTTGCAATCTTTCGATAAATAAGCGTTTTTCTTCGTCGACTTCGGCTTGAATTTCTTCGTTAGGAATTACTGATTTTGACTTAATTTCAATAATAGTTGCCGCAATTTGCAAATATTCCCCTTCTTCTTCAATAGAAATATCACTATTTTGAACGTAGTTTAAAAATTGAGTTGTAACTTCCGAAACGAAAACGTCTTTAATATCAATTTCAGCCTTTTTGATAAGGTGCAAAAGTAAATCAAGTGGGCCTTCAAAATTCGATAACTTGGTCGTATAATTTACCGTTGATTCAAAATTATCAATAGCCACTTAATTTTACCCCCTTTGTTAAACTAAAACATACGTTTTAAGTATATAATAAAACTAAAAAAAATGCAAGGATTTCTTGCATTTTTATTAATTCTCGTATTTATTTACCAGTTTTTTATAACGTTGCCTAAGTTATCTAAATACGAAGATTTTAAAACATCGGTATCACTAACAATATTTACCGTGCCTATTTCTACACCGTTTTTAAATATTATTACTTCGCCAACTACGTCACCCTTTTTTACAGGTGCTTTTACAGTATTATAATTATACTTTAACTCAATATCAACTTTTTCGTTTCGTTTTGAGAAAATATAAAAGTCTTTTTGTGGCTTAATTTCAATTTCTTCTATTTTGCCACCTACTACTTTAACTTTTTCGTCTAACTTAATATTTTTATCAACGATTGATTTATTACTATAATTGTTAAAACCATAGTTAAACAGCGATGATACGGCGTTAAATCTATCTTTTGAAGTTTCTGCCTTTAATACGCTTGCTATAAGGCGCATATTACCCCTTTTTGCAGTTGCCGTTAGGCAAAACCCTGCTTCGTTAGTAAAGCCCGTTTTACCACCGTCACATCCGTTATAATACTTTATTAACTTGTTAGTATTAGTCATTTCAGTGTAATTGTTTTTATGCTGTATTTTATCAAGCCATATCGTTGAGTAATTAAAATAATTTTCATACTCTATTAAAGCAGAATATATAGTTGCTATATCTTTTGCCGTTGAGTATTGCATAGGTTTTGGCAATCCCGTACAGTTTGCAAATAACGTGTTTTTTAATCCTAAATTTTGCGCTTTTTTATTCATTTCGTCAACACAGATTTTTTCGTCACCGTAAAAATACTCTGCTAACGCTACGCTTGCATCGTTTGCCGACGCTACCGTTACGCTTTTTAATAAGTCGCAAAGTAAATATTCGCCACCTTCTTCTAAATAAACTTGCGAGCCACCAAACGACTTTGCGTTTTGACTTACCGTTATTTTTTGGTCTAAGGATATATTGTCTTTTTCAATATTTTCATAGCAAAGCAAAAGTAGCATTATTTTCGTCATACTTGCAATCGGCATTTTTTTGTTTTCGTTTTTTGCTAAAATTACCGTTTTGCTATTATAATCAACTAAATAATAACTTTCGTTTTTATCGTTGATTAATTCTTCCTTACCAAAAACGACGGTGCTTTTTAAAGAAAATACACTTGCTATAATAAGTAATAAAAGTATTAGCGTTATACTTTTTAACCTTTTCATTTTTAGTCCCCCTTTACAATAATTTTTGTAAATTTGACTATTTTATACTTAAAAATACAAATTAATAGGTCTTAAGAAAATAATAATCATTAAAAGTTCGATAACTACTCCTGTTAAACTAAAAATAAAAACACATAAACCAACTTTTATTAAATTATTTAAATTATTGCAATTTTTATCAATTAATTTTTTTGAAAAAAG
>JAZRCS010000048.1:0-7395 GCA_045659885.1 Christensenellaceae bacterium | reverse complement strand
TAATAAACCCGTTTTCCTTTCAAAACCGTTAAAATCTGCTACCGTCATAGCCCTTGTAATTTCCCTTGCTCTATCAGGTCTAAAGTTGAAGAAAATTACGCTATCACCCTTTTCGATAAGACCGATAGGCTTACCGTCTTTAACTACGTTAGTTGGTAACATAAATTCGTCGGTAACGCCCTTTTCGTAACTTGCTAAAATAGCCTTTTCGGCGTTATCAGTTTGTTCGCCGTTACCTATCGTCATCATATCGTAAGCCTTTTCAACCCTGTCCCAACGGTTATCCCTATCCATAACGTAATATCTGCCACAAACAGACGCTATTTTGCCTACGCCTATTTTATCAAGTTCAGTTTGCAATTCTTTTACAAAACCTGCACCACTTGTTGGAGCAACGTCTCTACCGTCTAAGAAACAATGAATATAAACTTCTTTTAATCCTTGCCTTTTCGCCATTTCTACGAGAGCGTATAAGTGTGAAGTATGGCTATGTACGCCACCCGTTGAAAGTAAGCCGTACAAATGCAATTTTTTGCCATTTTCTTTAGCGTTATTAATTGCTTTTAAAAGTTTTTCGTTTTCAAAGAAAACGCCGTCTTGTATTTCTTTAGTAATTCTTGTTAAATCTTGGTAAACAATTCTACCTGCGCCGATATTTAAATGACCTACTTCACTATTACCCATTTGACCGTCGGGAAGTCCAACGCTCATACCACTTGCACCAAGCATAGTTGAAGGGTAATTACTAATATAACTATCTATTATGCCGACGTTAGCAATAGAAATTGCGTTACCTACCTTTTCATTATTTAATCCGTAACCGTCCATTATTAAAAGACAAACAGGTCTTGTTTTCATATTATTTCTCCTTTGAATTTATCTTTGTTATTATATAACAATTGATTAAAAAAAGCAACAAAATCTACTTATAGTACGTTATTTTTTAAGGTTAATTTTATCTATTAACTCAAGTTTTTTGTATAAAAACTCATTATTATAATGGTAAATAACAACTTCTTGTCGCTCAACTATTTTTTTATTCTTTTTATCGATTATAAGTGGAATAAATTTTAAATCTTTACCCGTTCTTTTTTTGTAAAGCCTACTTAATACTAAAAATCCGTCGTATATATTTGAAACATCTTCGTAACCTGCTTTATAATTAATATCTGGGTAAACTATTAAACTTTCGCCTTTTAATAAATAATCTACGCTTACTTTTAGCGTTTTTATAGGATTTGCATTTCTATAAACGGGTACGCCTTTTATACTTTTAACGATTTTAGGAACAATATAACTAAAAAATTTAATTTTAGCACTAAATTTATTATTTTTTTTACCGTTCTTTGAAAAGGTAACCTTTCTAAAATGTTCTTCACTACTTTCTTTAGAAAAAAACACGCTCAAAATTAACGGATGAACGTCAAAAGCAAAAGATTTTAAGGTTACGATAGGTCCAAACATATTTAAGTGTCTACAAACGTAAACGCAAGGCTCTTCTTTTTCTACGATATCGCACTCGTATTTTTTTGTAACTAAATTACATAAAAATTTTAAAATTTTTACTAATAGTCCGTAAAACTTGCTTTTAGATTTTGTTGTAGTTTGAGTTTGACTACTTAAATTACTTGTTTTTGATTGCATACTAACTCCTAAAAACATAACAAAAGACAGTTTAAAACTGCCTTTTATTTTTATCGTTAGTATACTTTAAAATTATTTAAGATTTTCTGGGTTTAAACATTTTAATTCGTCTAAAACGAAAATACCGTCCTTTCTAATTAAAACGTCGTCGAAATAAATTTCGCCACCACCGTATTCTTTAGTTTGAATTAAAACAAAATCCCAGTGTAACGCCGATTTATTACCGTTGTCGCACTCGTCGTAACACGAGCCTGGCGTGAAGTGAATTGAGCCTGATATTTTTTCGTCGAACAATATATCACCCATAGGCGTAGTTATAAAAGGATTAACACCAAAAGCAAACTCGCCAACGTATCTTGCGCCTTCGTCGATATTTAAAAATTCGTTAAGTTTTTCGGTATAATTTGCAGTGGCGTTTATAATTTTACCATCTTTAAATTCAAGCCTTACGTTTTCAAATTTCAAACCACTTTTAATTGACGGAGCGTTATAAGTAATTACCCCGTTTACGCTATTTTTAACGGGTGCAGTATAAACTTCGCCGTCGGGAATATTACAACTACCCGAGCATTTTATAGCGTTCATACCTTTAATTGAGAAAGAAAGGTCGGTGTCTTTTGCTACGATACGGACTTTGTCCGTCCTTTTAATTAAGTTGCATAAACTATCCATAGCCTTATCCATTTTAGCATAATCTAAAGTACATACGTCAAAATAATAATCTTCAAATGCTTCGGTACTCATACCTGCAAGTTGACTCATAGCCCCGTTTGGATATCTTAATATTACCCATTTTGTATTTTTAACACGTAAATCGTGGTGAACTTGTCCAAAATAAATTGAACTGTAAAGTTCGTTAGTTTTACCGTCTACGTCACTAAGTTCAAAGGCGTTGTCGCCACCCCTAATGCCTATATAAGCGTCCATTTCTTGCATTAAGTAACTATCGTATTTAGACATAAGCGAAATACTTTCTTCACTTGCGCCTTGTAAAATTTGACGAGTTACGCTCGTGTCCCTAAGCCAAACGAAAGGAATACCACCTGCGTTATAAACTTCTTTTACAAGTTCTTTTACAAGCATATTTTCAATGCCCGTTGCTTCGATAAGACATTTTTCGCCTTTTTGAAGTTTAACGGAATAATTTACAAGCCCTTTTGCTAATTTACTAATTCTTAAATCTAACATAATTTACTCCTTTAAAATTACTTAATATTTTAACAAAACAACTTGTTTTTGGCAAGGACTTTTTTAAAAATAATTGTCGTTTTATAATCGTTTCATACTTTTTAATAGCAAAAATGCCTTTTGCAATTTTATTTTAATAAAATAACCTTTACAAAACACCTTTAATACTTTATAATTATTATATGAAAATTATTTTAGCAAGCAATTCTCCAAGGCGTAAAGAGTTATTGTCTAACAAAGGTATTAATTTTATAGTTATTCCGTCAACCGAAGACGAAAATATTGATAAAAATTTACCACCTATAAAATACGCAGAACGCCTTTCTTATTTAAAAGCAAAAAACGTTTTTGATAAACATAAAAATATCGTTATAGGCGCAGATACAATAGTTGTTTTTAACGATAAAATTATAGGTAAACCAAAAGACGAAAAGGACGCTTTTTTAACTTTAAAAAATTTATCAAATAATACTCATAAAGTTATTACTGCTTACACTATAATTAGTGAAAATAAAATAGTTACAGACCACGAAATTACTTGCGTTACTTTTAATAATTTAAGCGACGATTTAATCGTTGACTATATAAATAAAATTAAGCCGTTTGATAAAGCAGGTAGTTACGGTATACAAGACGGTTACCCACTCGTTAAAAGTTACGACGGTGATTACGATAATATTGTTGGCTTACCAACCGATAAAATTATTAATTTATTAAAGGAGTTCAAATGAAAAATAAAATTGCAATAGATTTAGGCTCGTCTTATACGAAAATATATAAGTCTTTAGCAGACGTTGTTTTGTACGAGCCAACTTGCCTTGCTATTGAAAAAAACAATTATTCAAAGCCTATTGCTTATGGCTACGACGCCGAAAAGTTAATAGGCAAAACTAATAAAAACGTAAAAATTATATATCCCGTTAAAGGCGTTGAAATAGTTGATGAAAAGGCTCTTAAAGCGTTAATTAGCGAATATATTTCAAGGGTGCGCGCTACTTTTGAATTAAAACCTGATATTTTATTTTCCGTTTGCTGTGGTGCTACTAGGGAAAGCATTAAAAATTTTGAAAGGGTGTTTAATTTAGCAGGTTATTATAATATCGACTACGTAGAATCTGCCTCTCTTGCAATAATAGGCGCAAACGGTTTTACAGACGACGCTACAACTTCTTTTATAATTGATTTAGGTGGCGCACAAACGACGGTATGCGCATTGAGTATGCAAGGGGTTATATCTGGCGTTTCTGCCGAATACGGTGGTAACACTTTAAATTCTTTTATAGTAAATCAACTTAAAGAAGAACAAAATTTTAGTATTTCGGAAAATCAAGCAGAAATTCTAAAAGTTGCAATAGCAAGTTTAAAAGAAGAAGACGGCACTAAAATGGTCGTTTACGGCAAAGATGCATCTTCTTCAAAACCTAAAACTATGCAAATTTCTTCGCAAGATATTTATAATTCCGTTAAAACTTTTACTGATAAAATCCTTGAAATTGCAAACATAATAATTAAGTCTTTAAACGAAGAAACTATTTTAGATATTCATACGAACGGGATTTTATTAGTAGGTGGTGGTAGTTTAATTTACGGAATTAAAGAGTATATCGAAAACGCCCTATCTTTTAAAGTAGTTATTCCTAAAGAAAGTGAAATTATTACGTCAATAGGTAGTGGAATAGTTATTGAAGATAAAGTTTTATATAATAAATTAAAAATGAAAGTGTAAAAGGAAAAAGCGTTTGAACTTAGCCGTTCAAACGCTTTTATTTTATCGTATTTCTTTTCTACTAATAACTTTCCATTTTCTTCTTTTTTTACTCATATAGAAAATTTTGTCTTTAAATTTAGCGAATAATACGCCTACTACTATAAGTACTGCAACTAAAACGATTACGTAGATAAGCCACGACGGTAAAGTTATAAACTTTACCCTATTCCACATTTCGTTTATAACGGCTAAATCTTCGTCGCTAAAATTATCCATAACGGCACATCTTTCAACTACTTCTCTATCTGGAAATTTCGTTGCTAAACTACCGTATTCGGTTGCCGTTTTTAATATACACTCTTTACCGAAAAAGTAAGTTAAATCAAGTTCAAATTCGCCGTCTTCGTCGCTGTTTTCTATAGCGTATGCCATAACGTCCATTTTTTTGTCTTCTGCGTCTTTTGCGACTTCTGCGCCCGAAATACAACTTGTATAACCGATATATTCCATATTCCTTATTGCAATACTTGGTTTTGAAACGAAATTTATAAATTTAGTTGCCTTTTCAACGTCGGCGTTTTTAGGCATAACCCATCCGTCAAACCAAACGTTACTACCTTCAAGTGGAACTACGTAGCCGAATTCTTTACCTTGTGCTTCGGCCTCGTCAATAACGTAAACGGCGTCGCCACTCCAAGCAAAGTTTACTTGAATTTTTCCGTCAATCATATCGTTTTTACCACTATCTACTTCAAAACCGTATATATTGTTTTTAAGTTGTTTTAAATATTCTTCGACTTTTTCTACAGTTTCAGCGTCCGTTCTATTAAAGATTTTAGTTAGTTCTTCGTTATAATTACTTGCTGTTTTATCAAGCGCCTTTAACTCTTCTTCGTAAACAGCGCCGACAGCCATAATATAAGTATCCCTTATACTGTCTTTAATAGTTGCTACTTTGTTAAACTTGCCGTTTAAAAGTGATGCCCACGAACTTAACTCGTCTGCGCTTGCGTATTCGGTGTTAAATATGTAACCCATCGTGCCCCACATATAACCACAAGCATATATTTCATCACCGTTTGTTAAACCTAAACTTTCAAACTTTTTTTGTATATACGGCGAGCCGTAATTTTTCCAGTTTTCGGGTGTTTCAAAAGAAGTTAACATACCTTCTTTTAACATTTTTAAAATCATATACTCACTTGGACATACAAGGTCAGCGCCGAGTGGGTTTTTCTTTAACTCGTTGTACATTTCTTCGTTTGTAGCAAAGGTACAATATTCAACTTCAATACCCGTTTCTTCGGTAAAAATATCTAAAACGCTTTGCAACAATTCTTCGGGTGAAAAACGATTAGTTAAACTTTCACTTAAACCGTCTTCTAAATCTTCTTCGGTATAACCAAGGTCGATATAGTCTTCCCAACTGTATATTACGAGTTTATCTTCCCCTGCTTTAGCGTTTATCGTTTTATTGTTTACGCTTGGAAGGACGAATACAGATAACACTAATGCTATTATAAAAGAAAAAACTTTTTTAATCATATTTTCTCCTTACTTTTTAACGTTAACTTTACGGTTAGTTCTAATATTCATAATAAGCACGCCTGCAACCGTAACGACGAATATAATAGTCGTTAAGGCACGGTAAATTGCAATAGTTTTATTTGAACTTTCAGTTCCCCTTGCTATCGCTTTATAAACTGCCGTACTAATAGTTTCAAAATTACCGTTTATAGGAGCAAGTGTTGCAGTTACAATATAATCGTCAAGCGATAAGGTAATTGCTAACATAAAACCTGCGAAAACTCCCGGTAAAATTTGTGGAATAACTACTTTAAACAAGGCTTTAAACGGAGTGTCGCCAAGGTCGAGCGCAGCTTCGTACAAACTACCGTCCATTTGCTTTAATTTTGGCATTACCGATAAAACTACGAAAGGAGCAGTTAAAACTACGTGTCCTAAATACAAACCGAAAATAGACCTATTTTGTCCCGTTACAACTAATAAAAGCATTACGAGTGCGCACGCCGTAACTACTTCCGAATTAACTACGGGAATTTGCGACGCTAAATTTGAATATTTACCAAATTTTGTTTTACTATAATAAATACCTATTGCACCGAAAGTTCCTAAAATCGTAGAAATTACGGCAGAAATAACGGCAAGTAAAACTGTATTTATAACGACGTCTTTAATTAAATAAATTCTTTCGTACCATTTAAGTGAAAATCCTATCCAAGTACCTGTCGTAACGCCTTCGTTAAAAGAGAAAACGATAAGTAAAAATATAGGAATATAAATAAATGCAAGAACTAAAAATATATAACCACCTGAGAAAAACTTTTTAATCATAAATTAGTCCCCCTGCCTGTATCGGCGTTTTTAAATCCACCCGTTAATAACATAGTTATTACCATTACTATTAACATTATAAGTGAAATTGCTGCGCCTTCGTTTATTCTTATAGACGCTCCACCTTCGCCTAAGAAACATTGTGCTATAAGTTTGCCTATTATTGAAAAAGTGCTGTTACTAAACGCGTCGGTTACTACGTAACAACTCATAACAGGTAAAAATACCATTGAAATTCCACTAATTATTCCCGGCATTGAAAGTGGTAAAGTAACCGAAGTAAAAATTTTTACTTTGCTTGCGCCTAAGTCGTTTGCAGCCTCTTCGTAACTTTTGTCCATTTTTATAAGCGTTGAATAAAGTGGCATTACCATAAACGGCATAAAATCGTATACTAAACCTATTAAACTTGCTTCAATTCCTAAAGGAAAACCTATAAAATGCAATAATTCCTTCATTGCCATCGCTCTTAAAACGAAGTTAAGCCAACTTGGTAATAC
>JAZRCS010000047.1:0-23401 GCA_045659885.1 Christensenellaceae bacterium | reverse complement strand
AGTAGTAGTTTTTGCCGATTGGTCAGTTTCGTTACAAGTACCACCACAGTAACTACCAACACCTTTTTCGTTACAGTAAATTATTGCTTCTGCTACGTTGTTTACGCCACCTAAGTCAGGCGTTTTAATTTGAAGAACGTGGCCTGCGTGTTCGTCGGCAAACAACTTAATATCTTCTAAAGTGTTACACCATTCGTCTGCAACGATTTGAAGTTTACTACCACAATCGTCAAGCATTTTAGTAAGAACTTTTTCATAGTGAAGTGTTCCTTCTCTATCACCCGTGTCGATAGGTCCTTCAATACGAATTCTAAACGGTTTTGCAGTTTCTTCACACTTTAATAAATAGTTGAACATTTTGTCAACGTCGTAGTTAAACGCTAAACCGATAGTACCGTAAACGTCAATATGGAATACAGGTGCGTAGTCTTCGTTTGCTCTATGAGTTAAAATACGGTCCCTAAGCCAAGCAATATATTCTAAAAGTATTTCACCGTTTTTACCAAGTTTTGTATCAACGTGGTTAATAAGAGCGTGTGGAAGTACGTCTGCTTCTTTAATAATCATTTTATCAGCGTTATCGTGTCTATCGTCACCCGATTGAGTAAATACGGGAATAGGTTCGTACGTTTTACCTTCAACGCCGTATTCTTTACGAATAACTTCTGCCATTGTAATTCTTTTAGCGTTAGCAGTCGCGTTTAATAACGCTTGGCTAATACCGTAACGAATAGCAGTATGTAAACGCTTACCATCAACAGTAAGTCTATCGTATTTTTCTGCTAAAGGACGGAAAGACGAAACGTCTTCACCGATAAGCATAGGCTTAATTTTTTCTTCGATAAACGGAATAAAGTCACTTGCTAAGAATAATGGGTCTCTACCACCAGCACCAGAATATTGAACTGCTGCGCAATCACCGTAACCAACAGTACCGTCTTCTAAAATAAGTTGAACTGAAATTGCTTCACCTGCTTGACGAATACTCGTAAAACCTTCTGTTACAGGTTCGCCGATATAAAATACACCGTCGTGACCTGCGCCTTGCTTAATTGCTTTTTGGTCGTCAAAGTAAAAACCCGTATATGATTTTGTTAAAATAACGTCTACGATTTTCATAAAAACACCTTCTTATATATTAAATATTAAATTAAATTTCGTCGTATGATGGACGTCCTACTACGTGTCCTAAACTTACAGCGTAAATGTCGTCGATTGTGAATTGGAAAGAAACTGTACGGCCTTCGGCGTCTGCTCTTTCTTGAATTTTCTTTTTATGGAATTCTTTAATTTCGTCTGTGAACGCTAAGTTACCAAATTCAAAAATTCTTATTGAGCCGTCGTTATCACGAACTGGTAAAATTAAACCTGCATTGTATTTACTTGGAGCAAACGGTACGTCGATTAAACCTTGTTCAAAGGCTTTAACAGTACCTTGCGCTAAGTCGCCTTCGCCAACCTTTAATACAGCGTCCATTAAGCAGTTAACTTCTTTCTTAATTTGTTCGATTTCATCACGCAATTCCTTACAGTCTGGGAATTTTTGGTCGCATAAAAGTCTTGTAATAAGTTTAGATGCTTTAATACCTTGAGCGTTTGCTTCTTTCGTAGGGATACCAACCGATTCATGTGGGGTCTTAGTAATCATCTTAGTTGCACCAGAAAGCGCACCAACAGTTGAACTTAATGAAATAAGACCTAACGCTTCAGTTTCATCGTGAGGGAAACCACCCATCCATTGATGGAATACGGTTGTAACTATAACGTCTTTATAACCGAATTTTTCAAGATATTCTTCCGTTTGTTCTTGTAACGAACGAACTGCTGCAACGTCTTGAATTACGTTACCACCCATACCGTAACCAACGGTAATGTTTTTAACGCCTTGTTCTGCTGCTAAAAGAGCTTCGATAATACCAACCGTGTTAGAAATTGAAGGTGGAACGAGCGTACCTGTAAGTGGACCGAACGGTTCTCTGTTTAAATGAACGCCACGTTCTTCGTAGTAACCTACTAAACGGTCGCAGTATTGCCAGTATTTTATAGAATCTTCTAATGAAATGCTTTTTGCATAAGGTAAGTTATAAGAAATTGCGCCACCTTCGTTAGAAGTCCAACCTGCTGCGTGTATAATTTCAGATAAAAGTCTTGCATCTGGAGTACCGTGTCTTGCTTGAAGTGGAACGTTAATTGCATCAAACACTTGTCTGCAACCTGGATAACCGTGGTTTACACAAGGGAAACCGTTAAGAAGCGCTCTTTCGTGTAAGATACTTTCTTTAATACCTAATTCTGCTTCGGCATATCTATTTTGACGAGTATAACTGTCAATAGTGCTTGGCAAAAAGTCTGCGCCTGCTTGTTCTAAGAATTGTAATAATTCTATATGCTTACTAACAACAGGAACACCTGCTCTTGGTTGAACTAACGTTCTTGACTTAATTTGCTTTGCTTTTGCAAGTTTTTCAGCAAAGTTTTTGTTTGAAGGAATACTCTTTAAAAAAGGTATAGAGTTTTCAAAGTCAAGATGGCTATCTTTACCCGTTGACCAAGTAGCAAGTACTTGTTCTCTTTCTGCTAAAAAGTCTTTCTCACTAATTTTTTTGTTTTTTACCATATTTCTCACCATTTTAAATTTTTACAATATGTTTTTTCATTATTTTAAGAGCAAGCAACGCATCTATTTCTGCAAGCAAGCCCATTGATGCAAGTATATAATCTTTATCAAGCATATAGCCTGGATTTCTTGGACGAAGTTCTAACCCCTTATTAAGCGAATATTTAATTGCGCTTAAAATTTCTTCTGGGTTATTGTTATGAACTAAAACTCCACCCGTGCCTATTACGTAGTTTACTTTAGACAAGTCTTTACCATATTGATTGTAAAGCATACCCATAGGCGTGTACATTTCTTCCATTTTACCTGCATGGCGTGAAATTGCTTTATCAACGCAAATTCTACCCATTATTTTATCAATTTTTACTTGTTCTTCGGTATTTGGAATATTATCAACGTGTTCGTGTCTAAATAAAAGTTCTTTTTCTAAGTCGACGTTTTCGTCTTGATTTATCGTTAAAATTTCTTCTTTAGTTAGTGAAGATAAAACGCCAAGCGCCGAATATCGCATACCTAAGTCGCCTTCAACCGTTCGTTTAGCGTAAGGTTCTTCTAAACCCTTAATAACAACGTCACTACGCTTTGCAGACGCCGAACATATAGAGTACATATCCGTCGTTGCGCCACCTATATCGACTAAAACTATTTCACCAAGTCCACGCTCGTGCATATAGCCGTCGGCAAGTAAAGTTGCCGCCCTAAGCACCGATTCAGGCGTTGGTAAAATTAAACGGTCAATATCGCCTTCAATTTTCTTAATGCCTTTTGCAACGATAATATTTTCTAAAAAAATCTTTCTTATTTGATTTCTTGCGTCGTCAATGTTTAAAACGTTTAACCTTGGCATAACGTTTTCACAATAATATTCGTTCATTGAATAACGTTCGGCTAAGTCTTTAATTTCGTCAACACAATTTTTATTACCTGCGAAAATAATCGGAATTTTCACACCCTTTTCGCAAAGCATTTTTTGATTGAATAAAACGCACTCTGTATTTCCACCGTCCGTTCCACCCGATAAAAGAATAATATCTATTTTTTTATCAATAATTTGCTGTACGTCGGCATTAGTTAAGTGATTAGAAAAAGAAAGTTCAACTTTTGCGCCTGCACCTAAACACACCCTACGCGCAGCCTCTAAAGTAAGTTCGGGAACTAAACCGATAGCAGCCATTTTAAGACCACCGGCAGCAGATGAACAACCGATTATTTTATCAAACTTTGGATTTTCTTCACCTAATTTATCGGCAAGTACTTTTAATGCGTTTTTATAGCCTATTGATATATCGGTATCTACCGTTGTAAAATGACTTGCCGTTGCAATAACGTCTTCAAGATTAGAGTCAACAGCCGTCAATTTTGTAAAAGTAGAGCCGAAATCTATCATTAGATAACGACTCATTTAATTACTCCCCTAAAATTTCCTTTATGTCTGGAAGGGTTACTTCGATAGGAACGCCTGGACCGTAAACTTTGTTAAAGCCCATTGCTTTAAATCTTTTAATAACTTCGTCAAAGTTTTGTTTACCAACAACTATATTACCACCAACGAAAAGTGGAATATCACCTATGCCTGCTTCAATACATTTTTCTCTCATACCACGACAGTCGATTTCGCCTTGACCGTAAAGCGATGAAACCATAATTAAGTCTGCTTTAGTTTCAATCGCTGCGTTGATAAAATCTTCTTGAGAAGATAAAACGCCTATATTAACTACGTTGTAACCTTCGTTCTTTAAAACGTATTCAATAATTTTGTTGCCTACTGCGTGTACGTCTGCGCCTATTACGCCTATTACTATAGTCTTCATATTTCACCTTAAATCGTGCTATTTTTATTAAGCACCTTTATAATGATTTGATTATATCACTTATAAAAAATATTTACAAGTAAATATTATATTTTTTTATAAAATTTATAAAATATTTTAATATTTTTTAAATAAAACAAAACACGCTATCACTTTTAAACTTTTTAAGCGATAGCGTGCTATGTTTTTTATTAAATTAAGTTTATTCTTATAAAAATTTTATTAAATAATCTATTTGAATTTTATTATTTATTTTTTATAAGTTTCAATTCCTTGTTCGAAAAGATCGTTACCTTCCGAATCGTAAGTTACGATTGCATAAAAATCCTCAACTTCAAGACGGTGAATTGCTTCTGCGCCTAAGTCTTCGTAAGCGACTACTTCACAAGATTTAACCGTTTCGGAAATTGATGCTGCAGCGCCACCGATAGACGACATATAAACTGCGCCGTACTTTTTAAGCATTTCTTTATACTCTTTACTTCTTGGACCTTTGCCTATCATAATTTTTAAACCTTCTTTTAAAAGTGGTTCCGAATAAGCGTCCATACGATAACTTGAAGTTGGACCAGCCGAGCCAATTGCTCTACCTGGTTTTGCAGGCGTAGGACCTACGTAATAAATACAAGTGTTTTTTACGTCGATAGGAAGTGGTTGATTTTTTTCTAAAAGTTCGCAAAGACGTTTGTGCGCAGCGTCTCTACCCGTATAAATAACGCCCGTTATTTTTACAGCGTCGCCTGCACGCAACTTTTTAACTTCTTCGGGACTTACGGGACTTTTTAAATATATCATAATAAACCTCCTTAAAGCGTGCAAGACTTGTGTCTTGCAGAGTGACATTGTATATTGATTGCAACAGGTAAACTTGCTATATGACAAGGATGAACGTTTACTTTTACGGCAAGACAAGTTCTCGTTCCACCAAAGCCCATAGGACCAACGCCCGTATCGTTAATAAGCGTTAATAATTCTTTTTCAAGTTGATTTGCAATAGGGTCTGCACTTTCGTCGTCAATTTCACGAAGTAATGCCTCTTTTGCTAAAAGTGCGCACTTTTCAAAGTTGCCACCGATACCAACGCCTACTACGATAGGTGGACAAGGTTTTCCACCAGCGTTAAACACCGTGTCAACCACTAATTTTTTAATTCCTTCTACGCCGTCTGCAGGAATAAGCATTTTAACAATCGACATATTTTCGCTACCACCACCTTTAGGAGCAACGTCGATTTTAAAAATATCGCCTGGAACTAATTTAATATGTACGATTGCAGGCGTGTTATCTTTTGTGTTAACTCTGTCAAGTGGATGACGAACAACCGATTTTCTTAAATAACCTTCGGTATACGCCCTTCTAACACCGTCGTTTACAGCCTCGTAAATATCGCCTTCAAATACTACTTCGGAACCGATAGTAAGATATACAACTGCAACGCCCGTATCTTGACAAATAGGCAAATGCTTTTCTCTACCAAGATAAGCGTTTTCAATAATTTGATTAAAAACTTCTTTGCCGAGAGTAGATTGTTCTTCGTCACGCGCCTTTTTTAAAGCGTCAAGCACGTTTTCGGGTATATTTTCGCACGCGTCGATAAACATATCCCTAATTTTATCACTAACAACTTTTAAATCAATTTTTCTCATTTTAATACCTTTATATTTTATTTAGATACGTTAAAACTTTACTAAAATATTTATTTTAGTAAAACCCCCTAACAAGTAGGGGGTTAAAAACTCTTTTATTAGATTTCAGAGAAGAACTTAATAGTTCTAACCATTTGGCTTGTATAAGAATTTTCATTATCGTACCAAGAAACAACTTGTACTTGGTAAGTTTCTTCATCAATTTTGCTAACCATAGTTTGAGTAGCATCGAAAAGTGAACCAAATCTCATACCGATAACGTCAGAAGATACGATTTCATCTGTGTTGTAACCGAAAGATTCAGTTGCTTGCGCTTTCATAGCAGCGTTAATACCGTCAACAGTTACATCTTTACCCTTAACTACTGCAACTAAAATAGTAGTTGAACCCGTAGCAGTTGGAACACGTTGTGCAGAACCGATAAGTTTACCATTAAGTTCTGGAATAACAAGACCGATTGCTTTAGCAGCACCAGTTGAGTTAGGAACGATATTCATAGCGCCTGCTCTTGAACGTCTTTTATCACCCTTTCTTTGAGGACCATCAAGAATCATTTGGTCACCCGTGTAAGCGTGAACCGTAGTCATAATACCTGATTGAATAGGTGCGTAATCGTTAAGCGCTTTAGCCATAGGTGCAAGACAGTTAGTAGTACAAGATGCAGCAGAAATAATTTTATCTTCACTTGTTAAAGTGTTGTGGTTTACGTTATAAACGATTGTAGGAAGGTCGTTACCTGCTGGAGCAGAAATAACAACTTTTTTAGCGCCTGCTACGATATGTGCAGATGCCTTTTCTTTACTTGTGTAGAAACCTGTACATTCTAATACAACGTCAACGTCGTATTGAGCCCAAGGACATTCAGCAGCGTTAGCACATTTAGAAATTTTAATTTCTTTTCCGTCAACGATGATAGAATCTTCTGTAGATTCAACCGTATGACCTAATGCTACGTAGTTACCTTGCATTGTGTCGTACTTAAGAAGGTGTGCAAGCATTTCTGGGCTTGTTAAGTCGTTGATTGCAACTACTTCATAACCTTCTGCGCCAAACATTTGTCTAAATGCAAGACGACCGATACGGCCGAAACCGTTAATTGCGACTTTTGTTACTTTTGACATATTCTATGTCCTCCATATATATACTAAAAAAATTTTTTGACCATATTTTGTCTTATTAATTATATCGTCAAAACCAAGTTAAGTCAAATAAATTTTACGCATTTTTGACATTTTTTAGTCAAAATTTCTTTATATTTTATTTATTTGTTTATACCTATTAAAATTATATAATTTTACTTTAAAATTTTTATAAAAACCTATTAATTTTAAATACTTTAGAAAATTATAAAAACTACCCTAAGTTGTAACTTAGGGTAGTTAAATATTTATTATTCTTGTTCGATTTTTTCAAGAAGTTTAAGGTCAACACCTTTTTCCGAAATCTTAATAATTTCAACCTTTACCGTGTCGCCTATTTGTAAAACTTCTTCAACGCTTTTAATTCTTTCTTTACTCATTTTAGAAATATGAATCATACCGTCTTTGTTAGGAGTAAGTTCGCAGAAAGCACCAACCGTTGGAAGAATTCTAACAACCGTTGAAATAAACATATCGCCAACTTCTAAATCTTTTGCAATAGAAGTGATAATTGCTTTTGCTTTTTCAGCGTTTTTAGTATCTTCTTCGTAAGTTGCGATAAATACTTTACCGCTTTCTTCGATATCGATTTTAACGCCTGTTTCTTCAATGATTTTGTTAATAGTTTTTCCACCCGAACCAATAACGTCTTTAATCTTTTCTGGATTAATTTCAAAAGTAATAATCTTAGGAGCATATTTTGAAAGCGTAGGCTTAACTTCTGGTAAAACTTCAAGCAATTTATTTAAAATGTGTTGTCTACCTTCGTTTGCTTGTGAGATTGCTTGACGTAAAATTGCTTCGTCAATACCTTTGATTTTGATATCCATTTGAATTGCCGTAATACCTTTAGTAGTACCTGCAACCTTAAAGTCCATATCGCCAAGGAAGTCTTCTAAACCTTGAATATCGCTCATAACCGAAACTTTGCCAGATTCAACGTCTTTGATAAGACCCATAGCAATACCTGCAACTGGACGAGTAATAGGAACACCTGCATCCATAAGGGCTAAAGTTGAACCACAAACCGAACCTTGTGAAGTTGAACCGTTTGAAGATAATACTTCACTAACGAGCCTTATAGCGTAAGGGAATTCTTCAACTGGTGGAATAACTGGTTCTAACGCTCTTTCAGCAAGCGCACCGTGACCGATTTCTCTTCTACCTGGGCTCTTTAACGCTCTTGCTTCGCCTGATGCGTAGCCTGGCATATTGTAGTGGTGGATATAACGCTTAGCAACTTCTTCGTCTAAACCTTCAAGTTTTTGAACTTCGCTAACAGTACCAAGAGTACAAGTCGTCATAACTTGAGTTTGTCCCCTTGTAAATACGCCCGAGCCGTGAACTCTAGGAAGCACGCCGTTTTCACACCAAATAGGTCTAATTTCAGTAAGAGTTCTACCGTCTGGTCTAACACCGTCGTTAGTGATTTTTGCTCTTACCTTTTCTTTAGTTATATAGTAAAGAGAATCGATGATTTCCCTTTGCATATCTGGGTAAATATCGGCAAAATGTTCAAGACAGTCTTTTTCAACTTCGTCTTGACGTGCTTGACGAACTTCCCTATCAAAAGTATCAAGCGCGTAATCGAGTTTAGCGCCTGCGTAAGCCCTAACTGCGTCGTCAAGGTCTTGTGGAACGTGGTATAATTCCATTTCAAGTTTCTTTTTACCACATTCAGCAACGATACCTTCGATAAATTCGCATTGACGCTTAATTTCTTCGTGACCGAATAAGATTGCTTTAATCATTTGTTCGTCTTCAATTTCTTTAGCGCCTGCTTCTACCATCATAATAGCGTCTTTAGTACCTGAAAGGTAAAGGCTTAAAGATGATTTTTCTTTTTGCGCCAAATTAGGATTGATAACGTATTCGCCGTCAACCATACCTACTAAAACAGAGCCCGTTGGACCTTGCCAAGGAATATCCGAAATTGCAAGTGCAACAGACGAACCGAGCATTGCAAGTGGTTCTGGCATAATATCAGGTTCAACCGATAATGCAGTTGCAATAACGGTTACGTCGTTAAATATACCCTTAGGGAAAAGTGGTCTAATAGGTCTATCAATTAAACGTGAAACTAAAATTGCTTTATCGCTTGCCCTACCTTCTCTCTTCTTAAAGCCACCTGGAATTTTACCAACGGCATACATTTTTTCTTCATAGTCAACGCTTAATGGAAAAAAGTCCATACCTTCACGTGCTTTAGGAGCCATAGTTACGTTTACCATAACTACAGTTTCGCCACACCTGATAAAACAAGAACCGTTTGCTTGTTGAGCATATTTGCCAACTTCAACTTTAACTTCTCTTCCACCGATTTGCGTTGAAAAAACTTTAAAATTTTCTAACATACTAACTCTCCTTATAATTCTATCTTTTAAAAGTTAAAGACCCCTATCCTTAACTTGTGTAATGCATTATTAAAAAAAGGGGCGCATAATTTAGCCCCTTTTAAAATTACTTTCTTAAACCGAGTTTAGCAATAAGAGCCCTGTAACCTTCGATATCTTTATTTTTAAGATAGTCTAAAAGACCCTTTCTACGACCAACCATTTTCATAAGACCACGTCTTGAGTGATTGTCTTGCTTGTTTTGTTTAAGGTGTTCGTTAAGATGATTAATTCTTTGAGTTAAAAGAGCAACTTGCACTTCAACTGAACCTGTATCACCTTCGTGAGTTTTGTAATTTTCAATAATTGATTGTTTTAATTCTTTTTCCATTTTTTTATCCTCCACTATGGAATATATTTGCTTTTAACCAAGTACAAGGACGAGTCCCCCTTTGCCCTAGCCAAAAGTACTTAACTAATATAACATATATTTTAGTAAAATGCAAACGTTTTATCAAGCCTTTTTAAAATTAAAGGCTATTAAATAAATCTTCTTTATCTTTTATTATAATATCAATTTTATTTAAGTAGGTTATTACGTCTTTAGGCGTTCCGTATCTTTCAATTCTATTTTCGTCTAAAAAGACTATTTTTGAAACGGCGTTTGCACCGAAAGCAATATTCGACGACGTTTCTTCCATAACGTCGATATTATAAATACACTCTTTACCTTTTTTGCTATAACCTGTGTTTTCAAGGTTACCTGCCATATATTTTTGTCTGTACAAATAGTATGGATTATACCCGTTTTTCTTTAAAATTTCGTGCGAAAAATCAATCATTTTTGAAATTTCTTTATCGCTTAAACGCTTTACTTTTTCTTTTAAAACCGAGCCTTTTTTAAGGCATAAAGTATGAACGGTTATATTATCGGGATTTAATTTTATTGCCGTATTTATAGAATTTTCAAAATCTATAAAAGTTTCGCCTGGTAGTCCTGCAATAAAGTCCATATTAATACTAAAGCCAAAACTTTTAACCAACTCGTATTTATCTAAAATATCTTGAGCCGTATGTTTTCTCCCTATAATTTTAAGCGTTTGGTCGTTAAAAGTTTGTGGATTTACGCAAACTCGCGTAACGCCGTGCTTTTTTAAAATAGCAAGTTTTTCACTCATTATAGCATCTGGTCTACCTGCCTCAACGGTAAACTCGCTAACCTTACTTATTATAGGTTTTAACGTAGTTAAAAGACTTTCTAAATCTTCTTCGTCTAAACTTACGGGTGTACCACCACCTATATAAAGCGAGCGTGGATTTTTAATTAAATTTAGCCCGTTTTCTATTTCTTTAATTAAAGTTTTAACGTAATCTTTTACCGTTTGTTTTTTTGTTATTTGTTGTGAAATAAATGAACAATACAAGCATTTTGTTGGACAAAACGGAATACTTATAAAAACGTCTTGATATTCGCCTTTTAAATCTATTATTCCCTTTTGCGTATCTAAAATATCTTTAATAAGCGCAATTTTTTTAGGTGAAACGGAAAAAATTTCGTCAAATTCTTTTTCAAAGTTTTCGCCTGCTTGATAAGCCATTTTCGTAGGTCTTATACCCGTCAATGCGCCCCACTCTAATTTTAAATTGTAATATTCGCTTAATATCTTATAAAGTCCTAATTTTGAAAAACGCTTTTCAATACGTTTTAAAGACAATTCGTCTTTACACGTCGCCGTATTTTCAAAATAATAGTCTTTACCGTTTAAATTAAAATAATTTTTAAAGATTTTACAGTCGTTTTCTTCTTTATGCTCTAACTCGATATCACTACCGTCCGAAAACATAAAAATTACTTCTTCTAAATCTTTTTTATAATCTTGTCTATTCGTATTAACCATAATATTTAATAGGATTATTCACCCTTTCGTTAGAAAGTTTAGTTTCTGCGCCGTGTCCTGATAAAACAACGTAATCTTGAGTAAGTGAGAACAATTTATTTATAGACGAAACTAACGTGTCCATATCGCCGGTAGGAAAATCAGTTCTACCAAAACTACCGTAAAACAAGGTGTCGCCCGAAATTAAATAATCTTCGATTATAAAAGACGAACTACCAACCGTATGCCCCGGCGTTGCAATTACTTTAAATTTCATACCGTTTAAGTCAAGCACGTCGCCACCAGAAAAATAAGAAGATATTTCAAAAGGTTCAACGCCTTTAGAAAAATAACTTGATAAATTTAAACTGCCGTCTTGTATAAAATCTTTTTCTAATTTAGATATATGAACTTTAACTCCCCTTTTATAAAACTCGTGCACGCCGGCAATATGGTCGAAATGTCCGTGAGTTAAGACAATATCTGTAATTTTAAAGTCGTGTTTTAATTCTTCAAGCATTAAATATTTAGCGTCGCCACCTACGTCGAAAGCCACTGCTAAGCGACTTTCTTCGTTAACGAAAATATGCGTGTTTACCGATAATTCGCCCGTTTGATAAGTGTATAATTTCATTAATTAGTGCTCCTAAATACGTCGAAAATACTTCTTTCTTTCTTCAAATCTTTAATAAGATTATCAAGGTCTTCTTTTTTGTTTATTTTTAAGGTAGTATCAACTATTGATAAATGATTTTTAACGTCAATTCTACCGTTGATTGCAAGAATAAAAATATTGTATTTTGAACAGCCGTTAGATAAATATGCTAACACCGTGCTATCTTCTTTTGCTTGTATTCTTAAACTTACAGTGTAACCTTCTTTACCTGCTTTACCCGTCCACTCTGCTTGAATAAGTCTTTGTGGGTCTTCCCACTTCATATTAGGACAGTCTTTTCTATGAACGGCAACACCCCTACCACGAGAAACGAAACCTATAATTTCGTCGCCTGGAACGGGATTACAACAACCTGCAAATCTTATAAGTAACCCGTCTACCCCTTTTATCGTTACGTCGCCAGTAGAGTGAACGACTTTAGTTGCAATACTTTGTGGATAATGAGAAACGTCAACCGACGCTTCCTTTTTATAATAGTCAATCAGTTTTGCTAAAACTTGATTTACAGTAACTGCTCCTATGCCCACGCTTGCATACATTTCGTCGATTGATGCAAAACTTAATTTTTGCGAAAGTTTTTCAAAGCCCGTTTCGGTTAAAAGAGTTGAAAGAGTATATCCTTTATTCTTGGCCTCGGTTTCTAACATTTGCTTACCAAGTTTAACCTTATCTTCTTCACTCATTGCCTTTTTGAAGAAAGACTTAATTTTTGCCCTTGCGCCGTTAGATTTTACTATTTTAAGCCAGTCCCAAGACGGACCTTTACTGTTGTTTGAAGTAATAATTTCAACGATATCGCCAACTGAAAGCGTCGTTGATAACGGAACGATTTTTCCGTTTACTTTTGCACCTACGCACTTGTGACCTATGTGCGTGTGTATTCTATAAGCAAAGTCAATCGGCGTACTGTCTTTAACAAGGCTTACAACTTCACCCTTTGGAGTAAATACTAAAAGTTCGCTGTTGTATACGTCGGTTTTTAAAGACTCGATTAATTCGCCCGAATCTTTAAGACCACCTTGCCACTCTAAAACTTCCCTTATCCATGATAAGCGTTTGTCAAAACTGTCTGCCGATTCTTTATTTTCTTTGTATTGCCAGTGAGCAGCGATACCATATTCGGCAGTCGTGTTCATTTCGTAAGTTCTTATTTGAATTTCAAAAATTTGACCGAAACTCGTAACTACCGTCGTATGCAAACTTTGGTACATATTTTCTTTCGGCATAGCGATATAGTCTTTTATCCTACCTGGCATCGGCGACCAGCGTTTATGAATTTTACCTAAAAGTTCGTAACACTCGTCAACGGTGTTTACAAGCACCCTTACGGCAGTTAAGTCATAAATTTGGTCAAGTGGTTTATTACGCTTTTTCATTTTACGGTAAATACTGTAAAAGTGTTTTGACCTACCGAAAACTTCGCCGTTTATATTACTTTCAAATAAAATTTCTTTTAAAGCGTCTACTGCTTTTTGAACGAAAGCACGTCTTTCTTCAATCTTTAAATTAATGTTTACAGACAAATATTCATAAGCGTCTGGGTCGATATATTTTAAACATAAATCTTCAAGTTCGCATTTTAACGAAGATATACCAAGTCTTGCTGCAAGTGGAGCAAAAATTTCTAAAGTTTCATTTGCAATTTTAAGTTGTCTTTCGTGCGACAAAAAGTTTAAACTACGCATATTGTGAAGTCTATCTGCAAGTTTAATAATTATTACTCTTATATCTTTTGCCATTGAAACGAAAATCTTTTTAAAGTTTTCGGCTTGTTCTTCTTTTTGTGATTTAAATTCAATTTTATCAAGTTTAGTAACGCCTTCAACAAGTTCTAAAATTTCGGCGTTAAATTCCCTTTTAATATCGTCGTCCGATACCGAAGTGTCTTCAAGTACGTCGTGTAAAAAAGCCGCACTTATAGTGTTTGCGTCCATTTTTAAATCTATTAAAATTTTCGCAACGTTAAGTGGGTGAGTAAAATATTCCTCACCAGACGCTCTTTTTTGATTTGCGTGCGCTTCTTTTGCAAAATAATATGCTTTGCATATTAATTTAGTTTCTTCTTGTGAATAACTTTTTTCCACGCTACTTAAAACACTTTTGTCAAATTGTTCCATACTCTTCCCCTAAACGTTAAATCTTTTAAAAATTACAGAGTTTGAAAGGTCGTTTTTTATGCTGTTATCAACTACTAATAACTCGCCTTTTCTTTTAATAATTCCAAGTTCTTTTAAAATTTCTACCGAAAAAACTATTTGTTCAAGCGTATAATTACACTCGATTTTTTTATAAATTTTATCGTTTAATAAAACCCTTCCTTCATTATAAAGTTTTACTATTTTTTTATAAACGTCAACTACTACTTGCCTATTTAAGCAAGGCTCGTAACTATTTAAACGTGTGTTTACTATGTTTTTTAATCCACGAATTTTAGGTAATATAAACGGATTATCTAAATAAATAATCGTCTTATACAAAAACGCCTCTTCGTCGGTAACTCCACCAACTTTTACTACCGTTTTACCGTTTAAACTAACTACGCTATTTGCCGTAAAAGTAAACTCGTTCAACTCAAATTTACTAAGGTTTTTATGATTGTTTACACATATTAGCGTACCGTAACCAAACGGGTCTACCGTAGATAATACGTCTTTGGTATATTCAATATAATCGCCGTTTATTTCGGTTGATAATATATCTTTACACCCTTTTAATGCGCAAGTTATAGATAATTCGTCGGTAAACGCAAATTCTTCTTCAAGGTGTTTAACGTAACCTACTAAACTTTCTTTTTGATTATAGGTTGAAACGCCAAGTTCAAAAACTATATTTTTTTTGCTTGCACAAGTCAATAAATCTAATTTATTTTCACCGTTAAAATATAATAAATCAAACTTATCTAAGCAAATTATTAAATGTGGAGAGTCTGCTTTCATTTTTCTAACGATTACATCGTCTACACAAGTTGAAAATAAAGGTTTTTCGTTTGCTATGCCAAAAGGCTCTAACAAACTTAATTCTTTAGCAAACTTTACCGTTAATTTTTCAATATTTACGTCTTCAACTACAATTTTTTTGTTGAAAATTTGCTTGTTTATATTTTTAGAAACGTATTCAGTAAGTTTTTTAGTAAATAAAGGTATATTTTCTTCTTGAATTTTAACGCCTGCCGCTTGAGAGTGTCCACCAAATTCTTGTAAATATTCTTTAGCGTAACATAAAGCGTCGTAAATATTTATACCTTCAATCGACCTTGCCGAGCCGTGATAACTATCCCCACTTTTAGATAAAATTATGCAAGGCAAATTATATTCTTCTGCTATTCTTGCCGAAATTATACCTAATAAACCTTGTTGCCAACTTTCATTATATAAAACGATTACCTTGTTTGGACAGCCTTGTTTTGCAATCATTTCTTTTGCTTTAACGTAAAGTTCGTTGCAACCTTCTTGCCTTTTTAAGTTGTATTCTATAAGATTTTTTGCTAAATCGTTTATTTCTTGAGCGTCGTTAGTCGTGAAAAATCTTAACGCCGTGTACGCGTCGTTCATACGACCTGCAGCGTTTATTTTAGGCGCTATTGAATAGGCGATACTTCCTGCCGTTATATCCCTTAGTTGACTTTCGTTTACAAGTGTTTGAACGGCTTTTTGACATTTGCCGTTTTTAATTAATTTTAAACCTTCTAAAACTATTGCCCTATTTTCACATATTAAAGGCATACTGTCAGCAATCGTTGCTATGGCTACTAAATCTAAATAATCGTCTGCCTTTTCGCCTATTAACGCGCTTGCAAGTTTATAGGCTACGCCACACCCACAAAGCCCCGAAAAAGGATAGTCTTGTTCTAATAATTTACAGTTAATCGTAATGCAATTTGGTAAAATTTCCGGTATTTCGTGATGGTCGGTTACTATTACGTCTACGCCTAAATCTTGTATATATTCGATTTCTTTATAGCAACTTATTCCACAGTCGACGGTGATAATTAAATCGGGTAAATATTCACTTATTACGTTATCAATAACTTCTTCTGTTAACCCGTAGCCGTTGTCCCTTTCTGGTACTACAGCTACTGCTTGTAAACCGTAAACTTGTAATGCTTTAAAAAGTAATGAAGTTGCTAAAATACCGTCGGCGTCGTAGTCACCAAATATTACTACCGTTTCGTTATTTTGTTTTGCTTTATTTATTCGACTTACGGCTTTATCCATATCCTTTAATAAAAACGAATTATGAAAAGACTTTTTCGACGGATAAATAAAGTCGTTTATATCGTCAAGGGTTTTAATCCCACGAGAGTATAAAAGGGCTACCATTTCAAACGATAAACGGCTTTTATTAGATAAATCTTGTATTAAGTTTTTATCAATATTACTTAATTGTTTTTTTATAATCATATAACCCTTTTATATAGCATAATCGGGCGAAAATACGATTTCGCCCGAATAAAGATTTTATTTTCAATTTTGCGATTTTCGACTTATTATCGTATTACGCTTTTTTTCTTTTAGTTTTTATTTTTTTAGCAAGTTTTTGAATACATACCCAAGTTGACGCCGAAAGGAATACCGAAGAATAGAAACCTGCAAGTAAACCGAATATTATAGGAAGGGCAAATTCTAACATTGTCGAAACACCCATAATAGCGCAAACTACTGACAAGGCTAAAATCGTTACTAAAGTCGTAACAGTCGTTAAAATTGACCTTGAAAGTGTATTTGAAATTGCCATATTTGCAATTTCCGTATCGCTTGCCTTTTCCATTGAAGGCATCTTTTTAATTTCACGAATTCTATCAAATATAACGATAGTGGCATTGATTGAGTAACCTACTACGGTAATAATTGCAGCAATAAAAGTAGTGTTTATTTGAATTTGGAATATCGTAACTAAACTAAACATTACTAAAACGTCGTGTAAAAGCGCTAAAATTGCAGAAATACCTGAAGTTAAAGTAAATCTTAAAGCAATATAAATTAAAATTGCTACTACTGCTACTGCAGTTGCCCATATAGCGTTTTTAAGTAATTTTCGAGCAGTATCTGCTTGCACCGTTCTTGTGGCGAAACTGTCGTTATCTAATTCAAACTTACTATACTGATTATTTACAGCTGTCATTATTTTATATTTTAAACTTTCGGTATCGTCACCATTTATACTTTTTTCAAACTGCTTTCTCAATTCGTCGGTAGACGCGTCGATTTCTTTGCCGTCGTATTTGTATTCAATACCTATTTCACAAGAAGTTCCATTAATAGTGTCGTTAGCCCAACGAACCGAGCCTATTTCAAATTTATTTTCTTTAATAGTTTTTTCTACTAATTCGTAAACTTGATTTTGTTCTTCGTCACTTTCAAATTCACCAAACGTAACGGTTAACTGAGCACCACCTGAAAAATCAAGACCAACGTTCATACCTATCGTACAAATTAAAATTATACCAGTTAAAATTATTGCTAATGAAATAGGAAGGAATATTTTGAATTTTTCTACAAATTTAAAAATTTTAGATTTCATCTACTTGTCCCCCCTTTTTTAAATTGTAAAACGCTGGTTTTTTATCGTCTTTAATTAACGGATTAAATAATTTAATTAACCAACGGGTTATAACTAACGCCGTAAACATTGAAAGAATAATACCTATAAGTAAAGTTATTGAGAAACCTTTTATCGTACCTGGACAAAGTATTAAAAGTATAACGGCAGCGATTATAGTCGTAAGGTTACTATCGAATATAGTCCAAAACGCTCTACCAAAACCCGTTTTGATTGATGCAGTTACCGTTTTGCCCGACGCGTATTCTTCACGAATTCTTTCAAAAATAATTACGTTAGCGTCAACTGCCATACCTATTGAAAGTATTATACCTGCAATACCTGGTAACGTTAATTGTACCCAAGGTACGAGCGCTAAAAGTAATACAAGTAAAATTGTGTAAATTACAAGCGCAATTGAAGATATAACACCTAAACCTTTGTATCTTAAGCACATAATTAAACAAACGATAAGCAAACCGATAGCGCCTGCAATTAAAGTTGCTGAAAGGGCTTTTTCTCCAAGTGTTGCGCTTATGTTGTTTGCTTCGCCTACCGTAAACTTTAAACTTGTTTTACCAGCGTTGATAACGGCTGCGATATTTTCTGCTTCTTCTTGAGAAGATAAGCCTGTAATTTGCGCGTTGGCGCTTGTAATTTGTTCGTTTACCGTAGGAGAAGATATAAGTTCTTCGCCAAGATAAATGTAAATAGGCTTGTCTTTATATTCTTTAGTTGCTTGTGAAAATTTTTCAATACCCGACGAATGAAATTCAAGGTGAACAATGTATCCACCGTTTTCATTATCTATACCTGCAGTAGCCTTTTTAATGTCTGCACCGGTTAAAAGCGCGTCTGCCTCGTTAGGATTTTCAATTCCCGAAAAAATAAGCCCACCCGAATAACCGATTAATTGTTTAACGGTGTCGTAATCGTCAACTTCCGGAATTTCAACACGAATTTCCCTATTGCCAGCACTACCTTGAATTGTGATAGTTGCTTCTGTATATCCCCTGTTGTCAAGACGAGTTTGAATAACGTCAACAGCCTTTTCAAAAATATCACCGTCTGCTTCTTCGCCTTCTTCTGCTTCTGGAGTTACAACTACGTAATATCCACCTTTAAGGTCAATTCCTAAACCTATCGTGCTTGCAATAGAATTATACTTTAAAGTTCCGTTTTCAATAAATGAAGGAAGTGGAAACGAAGCAAATTCCATAATAGCCAAGACAACGATTATCACAGCAGTTATTATAAGTGCAACTATAGATTTCCTTTTAGTCATTATATCCTCGCTTTTGATAGTGTATTTATTAACTAAATACTACCCCTTTATACTTATATATACTTAATTATTATATAGGCAAACTTAAATTTAGTCAATAAATTTTTACGTTTTTATAAGCATTTTTAATTATTTTTTTCTTTTTATTGTATATAATACAATATTACAAATGATAAAGTACAAAAAAGAGCGAAGAATTAACCTTCTTCGCCCATTTTTTTATTTTTTTACGTTTACACTAATTATTCCAGATAATCCACCTATAGCTATTCCAAGCAAAATCTCCCAAATAATTGAAATTGAAAATACGTTTGTTTTTGCTATTATTGAAAATATCAAGTACGTTACTAAAGTTATTATCGTGCCTAAAACCAAACCTTTTAATAATCCTTTTTCTCCACTAATACTAAAAAAGCAACCTATAAATACTGCTAAAATTTTTATCAGTTGATTAATAGGCTTTATTGCCCCGTTTGGAATATTAAACAACGATATTAATAATGCAAAAATGCAAATGAAAAACAATAAAAATATTAAAGATATAATTAAACCCTTAATAATTGATTGAAAAAAATTTTTATTAGACAAAACAAAACCCCCCTAAAATACATTAGTATTTTATGAGAGGTTTTTTAATTATATTCTATTAAAATTATTTTTGTTCTGGTTGACTTTCTTCTTGAACAGTTTCATTAGGTTGTTCAACTTTTTTTACTGCATCTTTTGGAAGTTCCATTTGATAAATAGCCCTTTTGTCAAATAAAATTTGGCTTTTTGCCGTTTCTAAAACAAAGGTATTGTTTTTGTGGTCAACCGACACTACAACGCCACTTATACCACCGATAGTAAGTACTTTAGTACCCTTGCAAAGGCTATCCTTTTTTTCTTGTTCTGCTTTTGCTTGTTTTTGACGTTTTTTGTTTGAAATAACGTTCATTACAATAAAGGCTACGATAATTACACCTATTATAATAAGCATAGTTGGGTCACTTTTGTTAGCTGGTTGTGTTGTTTCTGTAAGTAAATTAAATAAATACATATCATTTCTCCTTTTTTTAAGTATATATTATTTTTTTAATTAAATCAAGTGCATTTTTTAATATTTTTTACGATTGCACGGTTGTTTTTATCGTCTTATCCGTTAAAATCGTATTTTTTGTAAAATTCGTTAGTAAAATCTTGCAAATAATCACCTAAAATAGCGTTTCGCATATCGTCCATAAGTTTAACTAAAAAGGCAATGTTGTGTAAACTTATAAGCATACCACCCATCATTTCGCCTACGTTAATCATATGGCGAAGGTAGGCTTTAGTATAGTTTCTACAACAATAGCAATTACAGTTTTTGTCAAGTGGCGTAAAATCTTCTTTATATTTGGCGTTTCTAACTACTACTTTACCTTGACTTGTCATAGCCGTACCGTTTCTTGCAATTCTCGTTGCTAAAACGCAGTCAAACATATCAACGCCCCTTTTAACGCCTTCAATTAAACAGTCGGGACTACCTACACCCATTAAGTAGCGTGGAATATTCGACGGATAGTAAGGTAACATTTCGTCTAAAATTTCGTACATTATATGCTTTGGTTCGCCTACCGATAATCCACCTATACCAAAACCGTATTTAGCGTAAGGCAAAGTTTCTTTAAGGCTTTGAAGTCTTAAATCTTTATACATATTTCCTTGCACGATAGGGAATAATGCTTGTTCGGGATTTTTATGATGGTTATAACATCTGTCAAGCCAACTTAAAGTTCTATGCATTGCTTTTTTAGAGCCGTTATAATCCGTACCGTAAGCAGTACACTCGTCAAACGCCATTATAATGTCTGCGCCTAAATTATTTTCGATATCTATTGCTTTTTCGGGTGTTATAAAATGTTTTGAACCGTCGATACTTGAACGAAAAGTTACACCGTCGTCTTTAATATCGTTAAGTTTTGCAAGCGAAAAAATTTGAAATCCACCACTATCGGTTAACATTGGTTTAGAATAGTTCATAAACTTATGAACGCCACCTGCTTTTTTAACGATTTCATCACCTGGACGCATATATAAGTGGTAAGTGTTGGCTAAAATTATTTGTGCACCAACTTCGTCTAAATCCCTTGGATAAACGCCTTTAACAGTCGCTTGTGTTCCAACTGGCATATAAACGGGCGTTTTAATATCGCCGTGTGGCGTGTGCAAAATGCCTGCCCTTGCACCACTTTTGCTATCTTGTTTTATAGTTTCAAAATAAAATTTTTCCATAGTTTTAGTTTTTTATTGGTTTGATTTTTTGTTTATTTTATTGTTTTTTGTGTTTTAAACGTTTAGTAGCGAACAAGACAAGGCACACGACGGCGAAACGCTGAAATAGACCTTGTTGGTCATCGAAGTGTTGAGCCAAAGTAGAAACGACGCATAACGCAGTTATATCTTTTACTGTTGTCTAATTTTAGAAACGAGTAGAACAAGGCTCGCGAAAACTTTTGGGTGAGACTAACCTTGTTGGTTGTCGAAGTCGTTAATAAACAAAGAAACGAAGCATAACGAAGTTTATATTTTTTACTGTTGTCTAATTTTAGAAACGAGTTAGGCTAGGCACACGACGGCGAAACGCTGAGATAGACCTTGTTGGTCATCGAAGTGTTGAGCCAAAGTAGAAACGACGCATAACGAAGTTTATATTTTTTACTGTTGTTTCGTCTTAGAAACGAGTAGAACAAGGCACACGACGGCGAAACGCTGAAATAGACCTTGTTGGTCATCGAAGTGTTAAGCCAAAGCAGTAACGCAGTTATATTTTTTACTTTTGTTTCGTCTTAGAAACGAGTAGAACAAGGCTCGCGACGGCGAAACGCTGAAATAGACCTTGTTGGTCATTGAAGTGTTAAGCCAAAGCAGAAACGCAGTTATATCTTTTACTGTTGTTTCGTCTTAGAAGCAAGTTAGGCAAGGCTCACGAAGGCGAAACGCTGAAATTGACCTTGTTGGTCATTGAAGTGTTGAGCCTAAGTAGAAACGACGCATAACGACGCTTATAAGATGAAACAAGCGTCTCCGAAAGAAAAAAACCTATACCTTTCTTTCACTGCCCTTTCGTACAATGAAAGTATTTTATCACGGTTGACGAAGGCTGAAACTAACATTATTAGGGTTGATTCTGGGAGATGAAAGTTTGTAATTAAACCGTCAACACACTTAAATGTGTAAGGTGGATAAATAAAAATGCTGGTATCACCACTACACTCTTTAACGTATCCGTTTTGGTCGGCAACCGTTTCAAGAGTTCTAACGGACGTTGTGCCTACGGCAATAACTCTTCGCCCTTCACTTTTTGCTTTGTTAATTATATCAGCGTTTTCTTTAGTTATTGAGTACCTTTCGGTATGCATAACGTGTTTAGTAACGTCTTCAACTTTTACAGGACGAAAAGTTCCTAAACCTACTTGAAGTTCTACTTCACAAAATTCTACGCCTTTTTCTTTTAATTTTTGGATAAGTTCGGTTGTAAAATGAAGCCCTGCAGTCGGTGCTGCCGAACTACCCATATTTTTAGCGTATACCGTTTGATAACGATTACCGTCTTTTAATTTTTCGTGAATATAAGGTGGTAGTGGCATTTCACCTACCCTTGAAATTATATCTTCAAAAACGCCGTCGTAGTTAAATTCGACTATACGTCCACCACTTTCCGTTCTTTCTAAAATTGTAAACGAAAGTTCTTCGTTAATGGTAAATGTTTTGCCTTCTTTACATTTTTTGCCTGGTTTTACCATTACTTCCCAACGTTTTAAGTCGATACGTTTTAAAAGCAAAATTTCTACCTTTCCACCAAAAGGTGAAGTCGCATACATTCTTGCAGGTAAAACTTTAGTATTGTTTACAACTAAAACGTCGCCTTTTTTAAGTAAATTTAAAATATCGTAAAAATGTAAATCGCTAACTTTATCGTTTTCTTTATCGTATACCATTAACCTTGAAGTATCCCTTGGATTTACGGGAGTTTGCGCAATTAATTCTTCGGGTAAATAGTAATTAAAATCACTTGTTGATAACATATTATTATTTTTTATTTTTATTGTTTTTGTCTTCAAAAATTGAGATTTGCGTATCAGTATTTTCGGGATATTCAATACCTAAATGGTCGTATGCTTTTTTAAGGCAAACTCTACCCCTTGTAGTTCTTGCAATAAAGCCAAGCTGTAATAAGTAAGGCTCGTAAACGTCTTCAATCGTGTTTGCGTCTTCATTTACCGTTGCGCTTAAAGTATCAAGCCCAACTGGTCCACCTGAAAATTTTACGATGATTGATTCTAATATTTTTTTATCAATCGCATCAAGTCCAAGCGAGTCGATTTCTAAACGGTTTAATGCAAGGACGGTATCTTCAAAAGTAATTTGGTCGTGTCCAAGTACGGTTGAAAAATCACGCACACGCTTTAAAAGACGGTTTACTATTCTTGGCGTTCCCCTACTACGCTTTGCAAGTTC
>JAZRCS010000046.1:0-3707 GCA_045659885.1 Christensenellaceae bacterium | reverse complement strand
AATATTTTTAAGGGAGTTGTTATCTAACTGTTCGGACGCTATCGATAAACTTTACTACAAGTCGCTAACCGATAACATTAGTGGTCTAACAAGAAATGATTTTTATATTAATATATATATAGATAAGGGCGAAAGGACTTTGACTATTGCCGATAACGGTATAGGTATGACGGCAGACGAACTTGAAAAGAATTTAGGAACGATTGCAAAATCGGGTTCGTTAGAATTTAAAAAAGACGACAAGTTAAAAGAAGAAGACATAAACATTATAGGTCAATTCGGCGTTGGTTTTTATTCTGCTTTTATGGTTGCTAAAAAAGTTGAAGTTATATCTAAAGCGTATGGCGAAACGGTAGCAAATAAGTGGATTTCAAGTGGAGCAGAAGGGTTTGATATTATTTCTTGCGAAAAAGACGGACACGGCACTACTATTAAATTATATCTTAAAGATAGCACGGAAAACGATAATTTCGACACTTATTTAGAAGAATATACTATAAAAAATCTCGTAAAAAAGTATAGTGATTACATTAGATATCCTATTAATATGGATATAACAAAAACTAAAGTAGGCGAAAACGGCGAACAAGAAAGTTTTATAGAAAAAGAAACGCTTAACTCAATGGTGCCGTTATGGAAAAAAAGTAAAAGCCAAATTACTAAAGAGGAATACGATAATTTTTATAAAGACAACTTTTACGATAGTGAAAGTCCTATAAAAACTATACATTTTTCAGTTGAAGGTGCAGTCGATTTTAAAGCGCTTTTATATATTCCGTCTAAAGCGCCTTACAACTATTATTCTAAGAACTACGAAAAAGGCTTAAAACTTTACACTAACGGCGTTATGATTATGGATAGTTGTAAAGATTTAATTGCCGACCATTTTAGTTTTGTTAAAGGTTTAGTTGATAGTGAAGTTACTTTAAATATTTCGCGTGAAACGGTGCAACAAACTCGTCAGTTAAAAGCAATATCTTCACAAATTGAAAAGAAAGTTAAAAATGAATTATTAGACTTACTTAAAAATAATAGGGAAGATTACGAAAAGTTTTATAAACAATTCGGTTTGCAACTTAAATACGGCTTATATTCAAGTTGGGGTATGAATAAAGAAGTTGTACAAGATTTATTGTTATTCTACTCTTTAAAAGAAGAAAAATTAATTACCTTAAAAGAATATACTGAAAAGGCTAACGATAGCATTTATTACGTAAACGGTAAGGTTGCAGACGCTGTAAAAAGTTTACCACAAGTTGAAAAGATTTTATTAGACGGTAACGACGTATTGCTTGCATCTGACGAAGTTGATGAATTCGTATTTAAGTTTATTGCCGACTACGATAAAAAGCCGTTTAAAAACGTTACAAATTCAATTAGTGAAATTAAAGACGAAACCGTTTCAGAAGAAGATAAAAAAGTTTTAGATAAAGTCTTAACGGTATTAGACGGAAAAGTTAGTAAAGTGGTTGGAACTACTAAACTTAATAAACACGCCGTTTGTATGTCAAGCGAAGGCGAAATTTCACTTGAAATGGAAAAGACGTTAAGTCAAAACCCTGAATTAGAGCAACAATTAAAGGCAAACAAAGTTTTAGAAATTAACTTAACGCATAAAGTTTTTGAAAAATTAAAAAATCTTGACGGTGAAGACTTTGAAAAATTATCTTTCGTTTTATATAATTTAGCAACACTTATGGCAGGTCTTGAAGTTGAAAATATAACAAAAGTTGCCGACAGCATATTTGATTTAATGTAAAAAACTTAAAAAAATCAAAAAAATCTCTATCATACGATAGGGATTTTTGCTTTTTTACAGCGTAAAATTCTATAAAAACAGCCAAAAAGTTGCGAAAAAGTCAAAAAAAACGGCAAAAACACTAAATTTTTAAAAAAAATAAAAAAAATTTAAAAAAATTTTAAAAAAGTGCGTTAAAACGCTTTACAACTTTAGCGTAATAAAGTATAATAAGACCATAAGTTGCTTTAATACACTAAATTGTTAAAGCAAACAATAATTAGAAAATATTTTTTAGGAGATATAAAATTATGAAAAAATTTATCACAGCATTATTAGCAACAGTACTTGCAGTTGTATCGTTATTCACTTTCACTGCTTGTAAAGACGAAAAAATCGTTGACGTAACACCTAACCAAATTACAGTTGGTTACACTGTTTACGCACCTATGAATTACACCGACGACGAAGGCGTGTTCTGTGGTTTTGATACAGAATTAGCATTAAGAGTTTTCAATGCTTTAGGTTACGACGTTAAGTTTAGGGAAATTGACTGGGCTAACAAATATCTTGAATTAAATGAAGAAACTGTTGACTGTGTATGGAACGGCTTTACAAGAAACTCAACAGATAAAAACAGCCAAGGCGAAACTGTTGCAAGAGAAGAACTTTGTGATTTCTCTATCGACTATATGGTAAACGGTCAAGTTTTAATTTGTAAATCTCAAAATGCTATTACTCAATTATCAGCACTTGAAGGCAAATCATTAGCATACGAAACTAACTCGGCTGCAGACAGTTTAATTAACGGTGAAGAATCTGCTTTTGAAGGTATCAACGTTAACAAAGCAAACTTACCTTACCAAATGAACGCTGCTGAACAAGTTATGAACGGTAGCAAAGATTATGCTGTTATAGATATTATTTTAGCGCAAGACCTTATTGCTAACAACTCAGCATACAGCGACGTTGTAATTTGTGATATTGACTTAGGTGTTGAATACTATGCAATCGCATTTAAAACAGGTAGTGAATTAACTGCAAAAGTTAACACAATGATTAAAGCGTTTGCTGAAACTGGTTACCTTACTGAATTAGCAAAGAAATACGGTATTGAAAGTTCATTAATCACAAACTGGAACTAATTAATTATGAGTTTAGCATACGTAACTGAAACTTTACTTAAAGGCTTTGGTACGTCCTGCTTATTATTCGCAATAACTTTAATATTTGCATTACCATTAGGTCTGCTCATCTCGTTTTGTACGATGAGCAGATTTAAGCCGTTAAAATACTTTTTTAAAGTTATAGTGTGGATAGTTAGGGGTGTACCTTTAATGCTACAATTATTTATTGTATTCTATTTGCCTGGTAAGTACTGGAACGAATTAGATAATACGTTCTATTTTGAATACGGCGTTAAAAACGTTGGTCCGTTTATTGCAGCGTCAATAGCGTTCGTGCTTAATTACGCTTGTTATTTTTCAGAAATTTATCGTGGTGGTATTGAAAGTATTCCAAAAGGTCAACACGAAGCAAGTAAAGTTTTAGGATTAACAAAAACACAAACTTTTAAAAACGTAATTTTATTACAAGTTATAAAAAGAACGGTAGCACCATTTTCTAATGAAATTATTACCCTTGTTAAAGATACTGCTTTAGCAAATACGATAGGCGTTATTGAAATAATTATATTAGCAAAAGGTTTTACTTGGAAGGCTATATGGCCGCTTTTCTATTCGGCAATATTCTATTTAATATTCGTAGGCGCTTTAACTTTATTATTTGGCTATTTAGAAAAGAAACTTAGTTATTTTAAGGAGTAGGCTATGGCATTTTTAGAAGTTAAAGAATTAAGAAAAAGTTTCGGTGATTTAAAAGTATTAAAAGGAATAGATTTTTCACTTGAAAAGGGTGAAGTTTTATCGGTAATCGGTTCTTCTGGTAATGGTAAAACTACTTTTTTAAG
>JAZRCS010000045.1:0-14720 GCA_045659885.1 Christensenellaceae bacterium | reverse complement strand
GTTTGGTCGCCGTTTGTTACGATTAATTTATTTTCATAACTTTTAACTGCGCTATAAATTATTAAAGAAGGGTCTTCAACTTTCGTCGCATCGAAAGGTTCTGTGTAAACGTTGCCGTCTTTTAAAGTAAATACTCTGTTACGACTATTTTCACTTCTACCCATAATAAAATATGCGCTTACGGCGTTTTCACCATTTTTAGATTTGCCTAAAATTATTCCCCTACCAACGTAAGGATTGCCTTTTATTCTTTTGCCTATCGGCATAATTTCGTAAATATTCATAATTGCTCCTTCAAATTTTTTGCAACCTTTTCAACCGACAATGGTAAAATAATCCACTCGGCTTGTTCCATAACCCTTTTTTGTAAAATTTCGGGCGTGTCGCCGTCTTGAATTTCAACGGCCTTTTGCATTATGATTTGTCCCCCGTCGGGAATTTCGTTTACAAAGTGTACCGTTGCGCCCGTAACTTTTACGCCGTACTCAAGTGCTTTTTCGTGAACTTTAAGTCCGTAAAAACCTTCGCCACAAAAAGACGGAATAAGCGATGGATGAACGTTTAAAATTCTATCCTTAAAAGCGTCGGTAAACTTTTTTGACAAAATGCACATAAAACCTGCTAAAACGATTAAATCAATTTGATTTTCTTTTAAAGTGCTTATGATTTTATCTTCAAACTCTAAAGCGTCTTTACATTGTTTTTTAATAATCGTTTGAGTTTTAATGCCGTTTTCTTTTGCTCGAGTCAAGGCGTACGCATCACTTTTATTTGAAATTACAAGCGATATTTTACCACTTTTAATAATTTTATTTTTTTGAGCGTCTATAAGTGCTTGTAAATTAGTTCCCCCACCCGAAACGAGTACTGCTATTTTTACCACGTTAACTCCTTAAGCGAAAATAACGCCTTCGCCTTTAACTACTTCGCCTATAATATAAGCGTCTTCACCGTTTGCTTTTAATACTTCAAGTGCTTTTTCTTCTTGACCTTTTTTAACAATAATACTCATACCAACGCCCATATTGAAGGTGTTAAACATATCTCTTTCAGGGATATCGCCAACCTTTTGTATTAAGTCGAAGATAGGTAAAATTCTTAAAGAAGATTTATCAATTTTTGCACCGTAGCCTTCTTTTAAACTTCTTGGAATATTTTCGTAAAAACCACCACCCGTAATGTGTGATATAGCCCTAACAGTAACTTGTTCTAATAAGGCTAATACCGGTTTAACGTAAATTTTAGTAGGAGTAAGTAAAGTTTCGCCTACCGATTTACCACCAAGTTCTGCCATAGGTTTTGAAATATCTTCACTACCTATATTAAAAACTTTTCTAACGAGTGAAAAGCCGTTACTATGAACGCCACTCGAAGGTAAAGCAATAATAACGTCGCCTTCTTCCATCGTAGTAGGGTCTAAAATATCTTTTTTATCAACTACGCCAACGGCAAAGCCTGCTAAATCGTATTCGTCGATAGGATAAAAACCTGGCATTTCAGCCGTTTCGCCACCGATTAACGCGCAGTTACTTTGAACGCAACCTTCACAAACGCCAGAAACGATTGACGCTATTTTTTCAGGAACGTTTTTACCACAAGCAATATAGTCAAGGAAGAATTGTGGTTTTGCGCCACAACAAATAACGTCGTTTACACACATTGCTACACAGTCAATACCGATTGTATCGTGCTTGTCTTGTAAAAAAGCAAGTTTTAATTTTGTACCAACGCCGTCAGTTCCACTAACTAATACAGGTTTTTCAATACCCTTAACGTCAAGTTCAAAAAGTCCACCAAAACCACCTACGGTAGAACAAACGCCACTCGTCATAGTTCTTGCGATATGAGATTTCATAAGTTCAACTGCTTTATAACCTGCCGTTATATCTACACCGGCTTTTGCATAACTTTCAGATTTTGAATTTTTCATTTTATACTCCTATTAATCTTCTTTTCCGTTCCAACAATAAGTACATAATTTACAAGGCTCAATACCTATTGCTTTAATCATACCTTCTAAAGTTTGATATTCAAGTGAATTTATTTTAATCTTTTTACAAATAGCCTTTCTTAACGATTTGCCCCTTTCGGTAGTACTGTCGGCATATTCGTCGATATATTTTAAACCTTCTTCACCTTCAAGTTCAACGATAATTCTTCTTGCTAACAAGTCCATATCACTGTTGTTTCTTGAAAAGTTAAGGAATTTACAAGCGTACATAATAGGTGGACACGCAGAACGCATATGCACCGATTTAGCACCGTTGTTAAATAAGAAGCTTACCGTTTCGCCAAGTTGTGTTCCCCTAACTATACTATCGTCAACGAAAAGTAAGTTTTTGCCTTTAATTAATTCCTTCACCGGAATTTGTTTCATTTTAGCAATTTTCTTTCTTTCGTTTTGATTTGAAGGAATAAAACTTCTTGCCCAAGCAGGCGTATATTTAATAAACGGCCTTGCAAAAGGAACGCCACTACCGTGGGAATAACCTATTGCGTGTGGAGTACCACTATCAGGCACGCCACTTACGAAATCAATTTTAGGCATAGTACCGTTTGCAATTTCGTTTTCAGCCATTATTTTTCCGTTTTGCATTCTAAATACTTCAACGTTTTTACCTTCGTACGTCGCGTTAGGATATCCGTAGTACGCCCACAAGAAAGAACACATTTTCATTTTATCCGTGCCTTCTTGTAAAACGGTAAATTCATTTGGAGTAATTTTAACTATTTCGCCCGATTTTAAGTCTTTATAATCTTCAAAGCCAAGTTTTTCATAAGCAAACGATTCAAACGAAACGGCAAAACCGTCGTTATTTTTTCCTACGCTTATAGGTAATCTACCAAACTTGTCCCTTGCTATGACTAAACTACCGTCTTCGAGTAAAAGCATAAGTGATACCGAACCTTGAATAAGGCTTTGCATATGTTTTATACCTTCACACAAATCGTCTTTTTCTTCAATAATCGCCGATATTAATTCTACCGAATTTACCCTGTTACCCGACACAGCTTGAAAAATACCGTATCCGCTTTTTAAATAATCGTTAACAAGTTGTTCGCAATTTGCAATATAACCGACAATCGCAATAGCGTAAGTACCAAATTTAGACTTAATAAGTAAAGGTTGTGGCTCTAAATCACTAATACAACCTATACAAGCGTTACCTTTTAACCTTGAAGATATATTATCAAATTTAGTTCTAAAAGGTGAATTTTCAACGTTGTGAATTTCCCTTTGAAAACCGTCGATTGGATTTACAGAGGCCATACCTGCCCTTGAGTTACCCAAGTGCGAGTGATAGTCAACGCCGAAAAATACGTCTTGAACACACTCTTTTTTACTTGTTATACCAAAAAAACCACCCATACGAGTTACACCTATTAAGCAAAGAAAAGTTTAGATAAAGTCATAGGGTCAATATATTCGCCGTTTTTGTAAACACGCATATTACCAGATGCAATTTCGTCAATTAAAATAACTTCGTCGCCACTATAACCGAATTCAAATTTAATATCGTACAAAGTCAAACCCTTTTCTTTAAGGTCGTCTGCAACGATTTTTGTGATTTTTTGCGTCATAAGTTTTGTTTCTTCGTATTGTTTTTCACTCATTACTCCAAGACTTACTAAGCCGTCTTTAGTTACGAGTGGGTCACCCTTTTCGTCGTTTTTCAAAGTCATTTCAACGTAAGCGTCAAGGTCTGCGCCTTCTTCAACGTAATCACTATAACGCCTGTAGAAACTACCTACTGCTTTATATCTGCAAATAACTTCTAAACCTTTACCAAAAACTTTTGCAGGTAAAACTTCCATTGTAGTATTTTCAAGGTCTGCGCTAACGTAGTGAGTTTTAATACCTGCTTCTTTTAACTTTTCAAAAAAGTAAATCGACATTCTTAAATTTACGTCGCCAACGCCGTCGATTGTAAGACCTACTGCATTTTCACCTGGGTCAAACTTACCGTCTTTACCAGTACAGTCGTCTTTAAACTTTAAAAGATAATTGCCGTTGTCAAGTGCGTATACGTCTTTTGTTTTGCCTTTGTAAACTAATTGTTTGCTCATAATAAGTCTCCTATTTATTATTAAAATTATTTTCTACTTTTTTATTTTTTTCAAGTACTACTTGTTTGTCACTTTGTCTTTTATCGTCGAGTGCTTTAGCCAACTTGTCGTCGCTTATAGAAAGCATTTGAATTGCAAGTAAAGCCGAGTTTGCACCACCGTTTATTGCAACTGTTGCAACGGGTATCCCAGAAGGCATTTGCACCGTTGATAATAAAGCGTCAAGACCAGAAAGTCTACCACTGTCACAAGGAACGCCTATTACGGGAATTGTAGTTTGCGCTGCAACTGCACCTGCTAAATGCGCTGCCATACCTGCAAAACAAATGCACGCGCCAAATTCATTTTCCCTAAGCGATTTTGCAAAGTTCATTGCTTCATACGGCGTTCTATGTGCCGAATAAACGTGAACTTCGTATCCAACGTTAAACTCGTTTAAAACGTCTATTGCCTTTTGAGCGATAGGTAAATCGCTATCGCTACCCATTATAATTGCAACTTTTTTCATAACTTCTCCCCTGCCTATATTTTGTAAAAAGGGCACACTTACTCTATAAGATAAGTGTGCCCAGACGGTCGGCTTTAAATATTCTTTATTTCACGTGGTTATCCACTTATCCGTCAGTCACAAAGAATATCCATATTGTTGATATTATTTTAACAAAATATATTACGTTTGTCAACGAGATTTTGTAATCTATTTTATAAAATAAAATAAATTGTAAAAAAACGTCACCGTCTTTTACCTTTTTTGCTTTGTTTTGATTAAAAAAGAATTATTTTAATTTAACGTAAGTCAAAATTAATTAATCACACTTTTAAACATTATGCTAATCAAAAAATTAAAGATAAAAATAATTAAAATTTTAAAACCACTACCCCAAAATTATATTTTAAAAAGCATAAAGTAAAAATTTGCGATAAAATCTAAAATTTTAAGTATACATAAAACTTATGCACATAAGTTACGTTCGTCTAATTTGCACACAAATCACGTGCGTTTTTTAACATGCAAGTCGCAGTTTTTAAAATAAAAGAAATCCGTTCTTCACGTATGCGAAAAACGGATTTTTCTTTTAATTATTAACTAATTTGTTAAATTATTCAACGATGCTTGAAACAACGCCTGAACCTACAGTTCTACCACCTTCACGGATAGCGAATCTTAAGCCTTCTTCCATAGCAACTGGAGTGATTAAAGTAACGTCGATAGTTACGTGGTCACCAGGCATAACCATTTCAACACCTTCAGGGAGTTTGATAGTACCTGTAACGTCTGTAGTTCTAAAATAGAATTGTGGACGGTAGTTGTTGAAGAATGGAGTATGTCTACCACCTTCTTCTTTAGTTAATACGTAAACTTGACCACTGAAAGTAGTGTAAGGTTTAACAGTGTTAGGTTTAGCAATAACTTGACCTCTTTCGATTTGAGTTCTGTCGATACCTCTTAAAAGAGCACCAACGTTATCACCTGCGTAAGCTTCGTCAAGTGATTTTCTAAACATTTCAAGACCAGTAATAACTGAAGTCATTTTTTGTGATTTGATACCAACGATATCAACAGGTTCACCAACTTTAGCAATACCTCTTTCAACTCTACCAGTAGCAACTGTACCACGACCAGAGATTGTGAATACGTCTTCTACAGGGAGAAGGAATGGTTTGCTTGATTCTCTTTCAGGAGTTGGAATGTAGCTGTCAACAGCGTCCATAAGGTCGAAAATACATTTACATTCAGGAGCGCTTGCGATAGCATCAGCTTCGTTGTTTGATGCAAATTCAAGTGCTTTTAAAGCAGAACCTTTAATAATAGGAATATCATCACCAGGGAATTCATATTCGCTAAGTAATTCTCTAACTTCCATTTCAACGAGTTCTAAAAGTTCTTCGTCGTCAACTTGGTCGCATTTGTTTAAGAATACAACGATATAAGGAACACCTACTTGTCTAGCAAGAAGAATGTGTTCTCTTGTTTGAGGCATTGGACCGTCTGTAGCAGCACAAACAAGGATAGCACCGTCCATTTGAGCAGCACCAGTAATCATGTTCTTTACGTAGTCTGCGTGACCTGGACAGTCAACGTGTGCATAGTGACGAGCGTCTGTTTGATATTCAACGTGTGAAGTATTAATCGTAATACCTCTTGCCTTTTCTTCAGGTGCTTTGTCAATTTGGTCATATCTCATTTTTTCAGCACTGCCTTTAGAAGCGAGTACCATTGTGATTGCAGCAGTTAAAGTCGTTTTACCGTGGTCAACGTGACCGATAGTACCGATATTAATGTGCGGTTTACTTCTTTCAAACTTTTGTCTTGCCATAGTTTTTTGTTTCCTCCAAAAAAATCTTTGTTTTTAATTTTTTTAAATTTTATTAATATTATTAATATTATTATACATTATCAATCTTACACTGTCAAGCATAAGATTGAAAATGATACAATTTTAGTCAGTATTTTTTACTGCTCTTTCGCCGATAATTTTTTCAGCGATATTTCTTGGAACTTCAGCGTAGTGGTCAAATTGCATTGAATATTGTCCACGGCCTTGAGTTCTTGAACGAAGGTCGGTTGCATAGCCGAACATTTCCGAAAGTGGAATATGTGCGTCGATAACTTTAGCACCGTTTCTATCTTCTGTACCTTGGATATTACCACGTCTTGAAGAAACGTTGCCCATTAAATCACCAAAGTAATCGTCTGGAGTAATAATTTCAACTTTCATGATAGGTTCTAAGATTACAGGGTTAGCAGTTTTCATTGCTTCTTTGAAAGCAAGTGAGCCTGCTATTTTGAACGCCATTTCCGACGAGTCAACTTCGTGGTATGAACCGTCGAATACGGTTGCCATAAAGTCAACTACTTCGTAACCTGCTAAAGTACCGTTCTTAGATGCTTCTTCAATACCCTTTCTAACAGGTTCAATATATTCGCCTGGAATTGAGCCACCAACCGTTTCGTCAACGAATTGGAATCCTGATGCAGGTTCAAGTGGTGTGAATTTAACTAAACAGTCACCGTATTGACCTTTACCACCAGATTGACGTTTGTAGAAACCACGTGCAGTAACTTCTTTTCTAAACGTTTCTCTGTAAGCAACTTGTGGCTTACCAACGGTTGCTTCAACCTTAAATTCTCTTAATAATCTGTCAACGATAATTTCAAGGTGTAATTCACCCATACCAGCGATAATCGTTTGGTTAGTTTCTTTATCCGTATAGAATTTGAAAGATGGGTCTTCTTCTGCAAGTTTAATAAGAGCAAGAGTCATCTTGTCTTGACCAGCCTTAGTTTTAGGTTCGATAGCAACCTTAATAACTGGTTCTGGGAATTCCATTTTTTCAAGTATGATTGGGTGGTCTTCATCACAAAGAGTATCACCCGTAGACGTTTCTTTTAAACCTACGATAGCGCAAATATCACCAGAATAAATTTGTTCAATTTCTTCTCTTTCTTTTGCGTGCATTAATACTAAACGACCAACTCTTTCTCTCTTATTCTTAGTACTGTTGAATACGTACGAACCCGATTCTAAAGTACCAGAGTAAACTCTAAAGAAAGCAAGTTTACCAACGAACGGGTCTGCAACGATTTTAAATGCAAGACCAGCAAAAGGTTCGTTGTCGTCTGTTTTTCTTACTTCTGGTTCACCCGTTTTGTAGTTAATACCTTCAACGTGGTCTACGTCGATAGGGCTTGGTAAGTAGTCGATAATAGCGTCGATAAGGTGTTGTACACCTCTGTTTTTATAAGACGAACCACAAAGAACTGGTGTCATTTGCATTGAAATAGTAGCCTTTCTTATGGCTCTTTGCATTTCTTCAACGGTTAATTCACCCGTTTCAAAATATTTTTCCATAAGTTCGTCTTCTTGTTCAGCGCACGCTTCCATAAGTTTTTCTCTGTATTCGCTTGCTAAATCAACTAAATCAGCAGGAATAGGTCCTTGAACGAAATCTTTACCAAGGTCGTCTTTATAAATTATAGCGTCGTTTCTTACAAGGTCGATAATACCTGTGAAAGTATCTTCTTTACCTATAGGTAAACAAATTGGAACAGCGTTAGTGTGAAGTCTTGTCTTCATCATTTCAATAGCGTTAAAGAAATTAGCGCCGTTGATGTCCATTTTGTTAACGTAAGCAATTCTTGGAACTTTATATTTGTCTGCTTGACGCCATACAGTTTCCGATTGTGGTTCAACACCACCCTTAGCACAGAAAGTTGCTACAGCACCATCAAGTACACGAAGCGAACGTTCAACTTCGATAGTGAAGTCAACGTGGCCTGGAGTATCAATAACGTTTATTCTATTACCTTTCCAAAAACACGTAGTTGCTGCAGAACAAATAGTAATACCCCTTTCTTGTTCTTGAGCCATAAAGTCCATGGTTGCCTCACCGTTGTGAGTTTCACCTAACTTATGTGTTTTACCCGTATAGAATAAAATTCTTTCCGTAGTAGTTGTTTTACCAGCATCAATGTGAGCCATAATACCGATATTTCTTGTGTGTAAAAGGTCATATTCTCTTGGCATAATAATCTCCTACCAACGATAATGAGCAAATGCTTTGTTTGCTTCTGCCATTCTATGCGTATCGTCTTTCTTTTTAACAGAACCACCGGTATTATTCATAGCGTCGATAAGTTCGTTAGCAAGTTTAAGACTCATTTCTCTTTCGCTTCTCTTTCTTGTATTGATAACAATCCAACGAATAGCAAGCGTTTGTCTTCTTTCTGGTCTAATTTCAATAGGAACTTGATAGTTTGAACCACCAACTCTTCTTGCTTTAACTTCTAATAACGGCATAACGTTAGCCATTGCTTGGTTAAACACTTCCATAGCGTCTTGACCAGTTTTTTCTTTAATAATATCAAAAGCATCGTACACAATGCTTTGAGCAATTCCTTTTTTACCGTCCAACATAATTTGATTTACGAGTTTAGTAACTACTTTACTACCGTAAATTGGGTCTGGAAGGACGTCTCTTTTAGGAACGTTACCTCTTCTTGGCATAATAAATCCTCCTTTAAATTTTAGGGTTTTACCCTTGTACAGCTATCACAAGCATTACGCTGTGAACCTTCTGCTACTTACAGTAGCATACTGCCTACAAATCGGGCTAAAAATACTTTCCGACAAGTAGGTTTTTTGTTTGTGTTTGTTATTACTTAGGTCTTTTTGCACCGTATTTACTTCTTGATTGCTTACGTTTTGCAACGCCTGCAGTATCTAAAGTACCACGGATAATATGATAACGAACACCCGGAAGGTCTCTAACCCTTCCACCACGAATAAGTACTGAACTGTGTTCTTGAAGGTTGTGACCTTCACCTGGAATATAAACAGTACCTTCTTGTTTGTTTGTTAAACGTACTCTTGCAATTTTTCTAACTGCCGAGTTAGGCTTTTTAGGAGAAGTTGTCGTTACAGAAAGACAAACACCTCTTCTTTGTGGACATTGTGCTAAAATAGGGCTTTTGCTCTTTTCTTTAGCAGTCACTCTGCCTTGTTTAATCAATTGGTTAATTGTTGGCATACTCTCTACCTCCTTTAAAAAATCGGAAAATATTTCTAAAACGAATTTAAACCCGTTTAAAGAAAACTTTTTACATAGCAAAACACGTAATTTTAAGCGATTTTCACTTAAAATTGCGTTTTTGCATAACATACTTGACTATTTTAACATTTTTATTAATTTTAGTCAACCGTTTTTGCGTCGTCAAATGAATCGTCTTCACCTTCGTCGCCACTTATTTTAGTTACGGCGTTTACTTGTGGTAATAATCCTTTATATTCTTTCGCGCCCGTACCTGCAGGAATAAGTTTACCTATAATAATATTTTCTTTAAGACCTACTAAGTGGTCGATTTTACCTTTGATTGCAGCGTCGGTAAGCACTCTCGTCGTTTCTTGGAAAGATGCAGCCGATAAAAAGCTTTCTGCAGCAAGTGATGCTTTAGTAATACCTAAAAGTACCTTTTGGCTCATTGCTGGAACGCCACCTTCTTCGATAATTCTCTTATTTTCTTCGTTTACTCTGTATTCGTCAACGTATTCGCCCGGTAAGAACGAAGAAGTACCACTCTTTTGAATAATAACCTTACGAAGCATTTGTCTAACGATAATTTCTACGTGTTTATCGTTAATTTCTACTTCTTGGCTACGGTAAACTTTTTGAACTTCTTTTAAGATATATTCTTCAACGCCAAGCATACCTTTCGTTGCAAGAATTTCTTGTGGATATACCGAACCACTCGTTAATACCGTACCTGGTTCAACTATATCGCCGTCTTTAACCCTTAATTCTACGCTAAACGGAATAGGATAATCTTTATGAGTGTTGCCGTTAGTTACGATAACGTGTCTTAAGCCTTCTTTAGTTTCAATACTTACTACACCGTTAGTGTCGCAAAGTACTGCTTTACCTGCTGGACTTCTTGCATCGAATAATTCTACGATACGTGGAAGACCCCTTGTAATATCGCCCGTTGATGCAATACCACCCGTGTGGAACGTTCTCATTGTAAGCTGTGTACCTGGTTCACCGATTGATTGAGCGGCAATAGTACCAACTGCTTCGCCGATTTGTACAGGATTTAAGTTAGACATATTTTTACCGTAACACTTAGCACATACGCCTATTTTCGTACGACATCTAAATACCGTTCTAATATGAACTTTTTCGATACCTGCTTTAGCAATTTCTTTTGCTTTTTCTTCAGAAATCATAGTGTCGTTTGCAACGATAACTTCACCAGTTTGTGGATTAATTACGTCACCGATTGTATATCTACCAACTAATCTTTCTTCAAGCGTTTCGATAGGTTTAGTTTCACCTGGTTCTCTTATTTCAGAAACCCAAGTTCCTTTTGGAGTTAATCCTAAACTTGCAAAACAGTCTTCTTCTCTAACGATAACAGAGTGTGCTACGTCAACAAGTCTTCTCGTTAAGTAACCTGAGTCAGCCGTTTTTAAAGCCGTATCTGCAAGACCTTTACGACCACCGTGTGATGACGTAAAGTATTCAAGTACCGTTAAGCCTTCACGGAAACACGATTTAACCGGTGTTTCGATAGTTTTACCGTTAGGGTTTGTCATAAGACCACGCATACCCGAAAGTTGCTTAATTTGGTCGATAGAACCACGGGCACCCGAGTTAGCCATCATCCAAATAGGATTAAACTTATCAAGCGTTACTTTAAGTTCTTCCGTAACTTCGCCCGTAGCGTTCGTCCAAACGTCTACAACTGCTTTATATCTTTCGTCGTCCGTTATAAAGCCTCTATTAAATTGTTTTTCAATTTGCAATACTTGTTTTGAAGCGTTTTGTAAAATTTCTTGCTTTCTTTGTGGTACGTGCATATCAAATATAGACGTAGTAATTGCACCTATAGTTGAATATTTGTAACCAAGTTCTTTAATATAGTCTAACGTATCTGCAGCACATTTTGAAGACTTATTCTTAAAGCACGCTTCAACAATCTTTTTAAGGTCGCCCTTCTTTACGAGTTTATTAATTTCGTATTTAAGGTAATCTTCTTTTTCTACTCTCTTAACAAAACCGATATCTTGTGGAATTTTTTCATTGAAAATAATTCTACCACAAGTAGTTTTAATAGTACCCGTAACAGTTTCTCCGTTAGGAAGAGTAACAGTTCTTCTTAAATAAATTTCGTCTTGAAGGTGAAGTTGCTTAGTTTGATAAGCCATAATTGCTTCATCTTCGTCAATAAATGCAGGGCAAACGTATTTTTTAACGTTTTCAATTACTTTACCCGTATTAACGTTAGTTAAAGTGCAAGATTTAATTATACCGTCGTCTAAATATTGACAATTAGACGCGATAAATTCGTCGTCTTGCATTACGCCGTCTTTAACTAAATAGAATTTACCGTCTTTTTCGGCGTATTCTACTTGAGCGTCGTCACCGTAATAATAACCTTCCGATTTACGAGCAATAGTAAGATAGTAACAACCAAGTACCATATCTTGAGTTGGACTCATTACAGGTTTGCCGTCCGAAAGTTTTAAAATATTGTTAGAAGAAAGCATTAAAAATCTTGCTTCTGCTTGCGCTTCAACAGAAAGTGGAACGTGTACAGCCATTTGGTCACCGTCGAAGTCGGCGTTAAACGCACCACAAACAAGTGGGTGAAGTTTAATTGCTCTACCTTCGATAAGTACAGGTTCAAAGGCTTGAATTGAAAGTCTGTGAAGTGTTGGCGCTCTGTTTAAAAGTACAGGATGGTCTTTGATAATTTCTTCTAAGATATCCCAAACGCACGGCTTCATTCTTTCAACCGTTCTTTTTGCATTTCTAATATTATGACAAGTACCGTCTTCAACAAGCCTTTTCATAACGAAAGGTTTGAAAAGTTCGATAGCCATTTCTTTTGGTAAACCACATTGATAGATTTTAAGTTCTGGACCAACTACGATAACCGAACGACCTGAATAGTCAACACGCTTACCTAAAAGGTTCATACGGAATCTACCTTGTTTACCCCTTAACATTGCCGAAAGAGATTTTAACTCTCTTCCACCCGGGCCGGTAGCAGACTTGCCGTGTTTACCATTATCGATTAAAGCGTCAACTGCTTCTTGGAGCATACGCTTTTCGTTTCTAATAATGATATCTGGCGAACCTATTTGCATAAGTTTGCGAAGTCTGTTATTTCTATTTATAAGTCTTCTATATAAGTCGTTAAGGTCGCTTGTTGCAAATCTACCACCGTCAAGTTGTACCATAGGACGAAGTTCTGGTGGAATTACAGGAATTACGTCTAAAATCATCCATTCTGGGCGTGAGCCACTTAATCTAAAGGCTTCAACGATTTCTAAACGTTTAATAGATTTGATTTTCTTTTGAGAAGAAGTCTTTTCATTGTCGATTTCTTCTTTAAGCATTTTAGATTCTTCTTCAAGGTTTACAGCCATCAATAATTCTTTAATGGCTTCGGCACCCATACCTACCTTGAAACTATCTTCACCGTATTTTTCAATTAAATCACGGTATTCTTTATCGGTAATAACTTGCTTATAAGCAAGTTCTTCTACGTTCCCTTTATCTAAAACTACGAAACAAGCAAAGTAGATTACTTGTTCGAGTTGCTTAGGACTCATATCAAGGATAAGACCGATTTTTGAAGGAACACCCCTAAAATACCAAATGTGAGATACGGGCGCAGCAAGTTCAACGTGTCCCATTCTTTCACGTCTAACTTTTGCTTTAGTAACTTCAACGCCACATTTATCACACACGATACCTGCGTATCTTATTCTTTTAAATTTCCCACAATGACACTCATAATCCTTAGTAGGTCCAAAAATCCTTTCACAGAAAAGACCGTCCTTTTCAGGTTTTTGAGTTCTATAATTGATTGTTTCGGGCTTTGTTACTTCGCCGTGAGACCATTGTCTAATCTTTTCGGGAGAAGCAATACTAATTTGTATAGAGTCAAAATTATTAAGTTCAAACATTTAATTTACCTCTTTAACTAATTATTCTTCATCGTCGTAGTCGTCAATTTCGTCCAAATCGTCGTAGTCGTCAAACATTTCGCCTGAACTGAAATCACTATCGTCGTCAAAATCGTCCAAATCGTCATCAAAAATTTCATCGCCAACAAGTACGTCGTCGTCTTGACCGAAATCAAGTTCAATTTCTTCTTGACCGTCTTTATCCGATTTATCAAACATACCTACTTCTTCACTTTCTTCAGTAAGGTCACGAAGTGAAATTTCTTCGTTATTTTCAGTAAGAACTCTCATATCAAGAGCACAAGATTGAAGTTCCTTGAAAAGAACTTTGAACGATTCAGGTATACCTGGTTCGCTTATATCGTTACCACTTACGATAGAATCGTAAGTTTTAAGTCTACCAACTATATCGTCCGACTTAACGGTAAGCATTTCTTGAAGAATATGTGCAGCGCCGTATGCTTCGAGCGCCCAAACTTCCATTTCACCAAATCTTTGTCCACCAAATTGCGCTTTACCACCCAAAGGTTGTTGCGTAACGAGCGAGTAAGGACCGATGGAACGAGCGTGAATCTTATCGTCAACAAGGTGGATAAGTTTAATCATATATTGCACGCCGATGGTAACGCGGTTCTTAAACGGTTCACCCGTTCTACCGTCGAATACTTGGAACTTACCGTCAACTTTGCCGTCGGGATTCAAAAGGTTGTTTTCACGGAACATTTGTTCAATGTCTTTCTCGGTCGCACCGTCGAACACGGGAGTTGCAATCTCCCAGCCGAGTTGTTTACATACGTAGCCAAGGTGTACTTCGAGTTCCTGACCGGTGTTCATACGCGAAGGAACGCCCAAGGGGTTGAGCAAGATTTGCAAAGGAGTACCGTCTGCAAGGAAAGGCATATCCGCTTGCGAAAGCACGCGGGAGATAACGCCCTTATTACCGTGACGACCTGCCATCTTATCGCCGACTTGGATTTTACGCTTTTGCGCGATATATACTCTAACCAACTTGCTTACGCCAGGGTCGAGTTCGTCTTTGTTTTCTCTGGTGAATACTTTACCGTCCACAACCACACCGCCTTCGCCGTGGGGTACTTTCAAGGACGTGTCGCGAACTTCTCTCGATTTTTCGCCGAAGATCGCTCTAAGCAATCTTTCTTCGGGCGTGAGCTCCGC
>JAZRCS010000044.1:0-35451 GCA_045659885.1 Christensenellaceae bacterium | reverse complement strand
GAAAATATAAGTAATAGGCTCTTCAACTTGTTCAGTTACAAGTTTTAAAGCAAGCATAAACCTACTCATTTCACCACCACTTATTACTTTTGACATTGTTTTTAAAGGCTCGCCTTTATTTGCCGTAAAGTAGAAAGATATGTTGTCAACACCTTTAGATTGTAACACTCTTTTATCTTCTTGCGACGTAATTACTATATCAAATTTAGCGTCGTTCATACCTAAAGTTTTAAGTTCTTTTGTAATATTTTCAATTAAAATTTTAGCGTACTTTGAACGGATTTTAGTAACGTTATTATAATATTTTTCAAGCGATAAAAAACCTTCTTCAATTACCTTTTCAGCGTTACTTGCTAAAACTGAAAAGTTTTGTAAATTTTCAAGTTCAATCGTAGATTTTTCGTAAAAATCCATAATCTCGTTATAACTATTTCCGTACTTGCGCTTAAGGGTATAATATAAGTCAAGACGCTCGTCTACGCGCGCCATTTCCCTTTCGTCAAAATCTAAACTATCTATTAAATTTTCAAGTTCACCTGATATATCGTTTAACTCTGAAACAACTTGTTCTACTCTATCGTATAAAGACGAATATTCGTCGTCGATATCGCTAATTGAACTTAACTTTCTACTTGCGATATTAGTCGTATCTATCGCACCGTTATCTTCTAAAAGCGCTAAACGTGAAACTTGCAAAGCCTCGCCTATTTTTTCGATATTAGAAAAGATTTTTCTTTTTGCGATTAACTCTTCTTCTTCGCCGTCGTAAAGTTCGGCTTTTTTAATTTCTTCAACTTGATAAGTTAGTAAATCTATTTTTGAAAGGCGTGAATTTTCGTCACCACCTAAACCTTCTAAGGTTTCTTGTGCCTTTTTAACGGTAACAATAACTTCCTTAATTTTTGAAAATTCTTCTTCTAATTCATTACCACAATACAAGTCTAATATTTTAAGTTGGTTACTCTCTTTTAATAAAGAATAATGCTCGCTTTGACCGTAAACGTCGCAAAGTAAACTCGTTATGCTTTTAAGCATTGAAAGAGTAACGCTAACGCCGTTTATACGAATTTCATTTTTGCCTTCAATGGTAAGTTTACGCCTAATTATAATTTCGTCGTCACTAAAATCAATATCGTATTCGTTAAGCAAAGATTTAACTTCAAAATTTTTAGAAATATCAAAAACTACTTCCCCAACTGAAAAATCTTCCCCATAGCGAATCATTGTTTTATCGGCTTTAGCGCCTAAAACAAAATTAATTGCTTGTATGATTACCGTTTTACCTGCGCCCGTTTCACCCGACAAGACGTTTACGCCTTGTGAAAAGTCAATTTCAGCACTTGTAATTAAGGCAATATTTTTTAATGAAATTCTTTTTATCATACGTAGATAATATCCTCTAAAATATCAACCGTTTCTTCTGCGTCAAATTCATTATCGCACACGACTAATACAGTATCGTCGCCTGCTATACTACCAACGATTTTATCGTGATTTAATTTATCAATAGCAACGCCACAAGCCGAGCCGTTACCTTCTAAAGTTTTAACTATTACTAAATTTTGCGCCCTTTTAATTGAAACGACAAAAGTTTTTAATAAAGTTGCTACCTTATCTTGATTTATAGAATTATTTTCAGTTTTAGGTAATGAATATTTGAACTTTTTAACTTGTCCTTTAATTTTAATTAAGCCAAGTTCTTTAATATCCCTTGATACGGTTGCTTGCGTAACTTCATAACCTAAACTTTTTAAACTTTCAACTAATTCTTCTTGTCTTGCAATTTCGTTTTCTTCAATTATTTTAATAATTGTATTTCTTCTATCAGTAGTAGCCATTTTATCGCGTATATCCCCAACTATTTAATTTAACTAATAATCTTTCAAAGAAATTACTTTCAGTTTTATAAAATTTAACAAAACGTTTGCTTTTTGAAACTTCAATGCTTTCGCCCGATTTTGTTTGACTAATAAATTTGCCGTCAACGTAGATGGCGCATTTTGTCGAGCCTTGATTTACAGTCACTTTTGCAACCATATTATCACTGTAGACAAGTGGTTTTATATGCAAAGAGTGTGAACATATAGGCGTTGCTAAAAAGGCGTTAATGTCTGGTGTTAAAATAGACCCACCTGCCGAAAGCGAGTATGCCGTTGAGCCGGTTGGAGTTGATAAAATAATACCGTCGCCTATATATTTATCAACGAAATTGCCGTTTAATTCAAGATTTAAAGATGCAACTTCGCTTTTGCTTGAACCTTCCATTCTTCTTTCAACTACTATTTCGTTTAAGGCGTAATATTTTACACCGTTAACCGTAACTTTCATTACCGAGCGTGTTTCAAAATCGCAATTATTTTTAATTAAATCGATTGCCCTTTCAATTTCGTCGGCTTCTAAACTACTTAAAAACCCTACTTTACCCGTATTTACGGCAAGTATAGGAATATTATAAGTCATTGCAAAATCAACTACGCTTAAAATAGTTCCGTCACCACCAAATACTGCTATTAAATCAATATCTTTACAGTCTTCTTTTAAGTGAACTATTTTGTACTTTATATCATTTTTTAAAAGCATACCCGTAAAAGCATTTGCTTTTATAGTTGCCTCTGTTTTTGTTGAATTGATAAATATACCTACTTTCATATTTCACCTTTAATTACTAATGATTTTATTTGGTTTTCTTCAATATTTTTTTTATTTTGAGATTTATAGACTAAAATTAAATATTCTACGTTCTTTTTTTCTTTTATAGGAGCCGTAGTTAAATTAGTTGTATAAAGCCCTATATTTTTTGCAAAATCTATTATATTCGTAACACAATTTAGCCTTGTTTTTACGTCGGTTACTATTCCGTTTTTAGATAAATATTTTTTACCACACTCAAATTGTGGTTTTATTAATAATACTGCAAAGCCATCGTCATTTAATACGCTTTTTATATTTTCTAAAATAAGCGTTAAAGATATAAAACTAACGTCGCAAACAACGCCGTCAACGTATTCACCAAAAGTGTCTTTACTTACGTTTCTTGCATTAGTGTTGTCAAAAACGACTACCCTACTATCATTTTTTAAACTTTTATCAAGTTGGCTTTCGCCAACGTCTACGGCGTACACCTTTTTAACGTTGTTTTTAAGTAAGACGTCGGTAAAACCACCGTTTGACGCCCCTAAATCAACAAACGTAAGCCCGTCGACTTTTAAATTAAAATCGTTAATCGCTTTATCTAATTTGTATCCACCGTTTGAAACAAAGTTAGTTTCTGTTTGTATAACGGTAATATCTTTAATATCTTCAACGTCGTCAGCAGGTTTACAAGGTTTACCCTTATACAAAATTTCGCCCCTTAAAACCATTTCTTTCGCCTTATTACGAGATGGACATATTCCGTTTTTATACAATAATAAATCAATGCGCATTTTAATTGTTTCTATTTTTAATAAAATCTAAAAGTTGAAGTAAAAACTCGTTGTTTTCTATACCGTCTAAACAGTTTTTTGCCTTTTTGTAATATTCTTCGCAAACGTTTTTTGCCCCGTTTACGCCGTAAAAAGTTACAAATGTAAATTTACCGTTTTCACTATCTTTATTAGCCGTTTTACCTAAATCTTTAGTCGTTGCTAAAACGTCTAAAATATCGTCGGTAATTTGGAATAAATAACCCAAATTATAACCAAAATCACGTAATTTTTCTAAGTATTTATCTTGTCTTAAACAACTTGGTATCATCGCACACGCCATCAAAAGTTTTACCGTCTTACCTTCGTGCATTTTTTGTAAAATTTCAAGGTTTTGCTCTTTATTATCGTTAATATCTACGGCTTGCCCACCTATCATACCTAAATAACCACTAAAAGAAGATAAAATTCTTGCCGAGTTGATTTTGTAGATAGTATTAACGTTCCTAAAACAAATTTCATACGCTAAATTTAATAAAGCATCGCCTGCAAGTAACGCTAACGCCTCGCCAAATACTTTATGATTTGTAGGTTTACCCCTACGCAAATCGTCGTTGTCCATACAAGGCAAATCGTCGTGAATTAACGAATACGTATGAATTAACTCAACGCTAACGGCAAAAGGCAAAACGTCTTTAAAATCAACGTTTAGCATTTGACTTATTGCAAGCATAATAACAGGTCTAATTCGCTTACCCCCTGCAAAAACGCTGTATCGCATAGCGTCGTTTAACCTTTTGTCTATAACTTGTAAATTATCTAAATATTTATGAAGTTCGTCGTCGATAATATTTTTATAATAATCGTATTGTTCTTTAAAATTCATCTTTTCCATTTTTTCTAATAAACGCCGTTACCGTGTTGTACATAAGCATTGTAACCGTCATAGGTCCTACGCCACCAGGTACGGGAGTTATCATACTTGCTTTTTGGCTTGCACTATTATATTCAACGTCGCCGTATAAAGCACCGTCAACCCTATTGATACCAACGTCAACTACTATTGCGCCTTCTTTTACCATATCGCCCGTAACAAATCTATCTTTACCTATCGCTGCAACCAAAATATCTGCTTTTTTAGTGTATTCACTTAAATTAACAGTTCTTGAGTGACACATAGTAACGGTACAATTTTCTTGTTGTAATAAAAGTGAAATAGGTTTACCAACCATATTACTTCTACCGATTACGACTGCATTTTTGCCTTGAAAAGACACACCGTATTCTTTTAAAAGTTTAATAATGCCGTTTGGAGTACACGATATTAAGCATTTTTCACCCATTAAAAGTTTGCCTAAATTTTCTGCGCCTAAACCGTCAACGTCTTTTTCCGTTGGGATATGTTTTAAAACGTTTGCGCTATCAAATTTCTTAGGTAAAGGTAATTGAACGATAATACCGTCGATACTTTCGTCGTTTGCTAAAGCCTTAACAGCATCTTCAACTTCTTGTTGCGACGCGCTTTCGTCAATACGAACGGTTTTTGAATAAATACCTATTTGTTCACACGCTTTAATTTTATTGTTTACGTAGATTTTAGACGCTGGGTCTTCACCTACTATAACTACTGCTAAACCTGGAACAGAGTTTAACTCATTTTTTAAAAGTGCAACCTTTTCTTTTAAAAGTTGTCTATAATTTTGCGAACAAAGTTTGCCGTCAAGTACTATCATATTTACGCCTCCAATCTTTTTTTGTATTCTGCTAAAATTCCGTTAACGAAGTTAGGACTTTCGTTGGTTGAAAATTTTCTAACGAGTTCTAATGCTTCGTTTATTGAAACGATATAAGGAATTTCTTTAATATACGTCATTTCTAAAATTGCAATTTCTAACGCGCATTTATCGGTAGCGTATATTCTTTCTAACTTATAACCGTTTGCTAATTCTTGTATAACGCCGTCTATAGCGTCTTTATTTTCAAAATATATTGACAAAAGATTGTCGGCAAATTCGATATCGGTTTTAGACAAATTTTCTTCACTATAAATTAGCCTTTTAAAATCTTCGTCAAAATTATTATTAAAATTTAAACTAAATAGTATTTTGTAAACTGCTTCCCTTCCGTTCCTTCTCATAAAACACCTTTTAATAACGACAAAACTACCATACTTTGTATGGCAGTTTTATAAAATTAATTATCTTCTTTAAAAAATACACCGTCGATATTTACGTTAACGTTTTTAACTTTATATTTTGACATTGATTCAACGTTGTGAATAACGCTTTGTTGTATATCGTACGCTACGTCGTTAACGTTGTAGCCATATAAAATATCGACGGTAACTTCAACGACTATATCTTCACCGTTAAAATTAAGTTTGATTAATTCAAGATTATCTTTTTTACCACCCTTTTTAAGAGCAACGCCAACAACGTCGGCAACTGCTAATGCAACTATACCTTTAACTATACTTGCATTGTAGGTAACTTTACCTTTATTTTCACTATTAGTATTACGTTTTTCCGTAGCCATAATTACCCCCGTTTGTAACAATTTTAATTATTAAATAATTAATTAATAAGTTAAAAATAGTTTTAACGCAAGTTAATTATATCACATATTTTTAAATTTTGATAGTATTTTTTAACTATTTTTTATAAATAAGGTATAATATTTACGTTTTCGCAGTCAATATTAGTTTCTTGCGCTAATAAATTGTAAATTTTTATTGCATCGGCTTGTTCAAAAACTTCTTCTTTTACAACCACGCTAACGTTTGGAGAATTTAAACTCATAGTTACTACGACTTCGTCGTAACCATACGCTTTTATTACAGATTCTAAACGAAGTTCTTGTTCTGTTAAACTTAAAAGTTGCATTTTTTGCATTAAAGCGCTTTCTTTTGCTTGACTATCGTCATCACATTCGTTAATTATTTTGTCAAGTTGCAAAATTTGTTCGTTTCTTTGCGACGATAATTGTGTTCTATATTGACTAAAATACGCTGCACCCGTACTATCTTCGCTATATACTGCGTCGCCACTTAACACAAAATTAAATACTGCAGTTATTGCTAATAAAGCAATCATTAAACTTAAAACAACAATTTTTTTCTTTTTACTCATAACTACTCCTTTTTATTTCATTTTATATATTTGTATTTTTTCTATCGGCACGTCTAATGCCGACGTTAACACGTTTGTAATTATAGTTTTTACGTATATATCGTCACCTCCTTCGCAAACTACCGTTAGCGAGCGAATAGATGGATATTGATTTTTAGTCGAATAAGGTTTTCCGTTTACCAAAACGACTTCTTCAACTATTTCTACCGTATCGTTTTTGTTAATAGTCGTCGTGTTTTTTAAAAAAACTTCTTCAACGTCACCGTCAAACGATATATAACAATTAACCTTTCCCACCCCTTGAATTTGACTTAATATTTCGTTTAAGTCGTTTTGCAAGTTTTTTTGATAAGTCGTTTCAACTTGATTAGAAGAATTCGTTAAATTACCGTTAAAAAATAATATTGCTATAATCGATATTAAAATTAAACCTACTAATACGTATTCAATTTTGAATTTTTTATTACCCTTTGCTTGATTATTCAATTATAATTTCAACCCCTTGTATAGTTGACGTTAATTTTTTTGCAATCTCATTTTTCACTTCTTCGATACTATCTATATGTTCATCGTTTTCAATTATTACGTTTTTTAAAAAAATTTTTAGGTTTTTAATATTTTCTTGGCTTTCTATTTTTATTTCATACTCGTTAAAATTGTATTTGTTTAATACGCTACTTACTTGACTTTTTATAGTTGAGTTTTCAATTTCGTCAAGATAATAATAGTAACTTTTATCAAATTCAAAATTAAAATTATAATTTTTATTTCCGTTTAAAAATTCTATTATAGGTAATCCTAAAATAACTACAAGAATTATTCCAACTACCATTTTTGAAATAGTTTTCATACTGCCGACAGGTAATATGATTTGAATAAGCGTTAAAAATATTACTGCCGAAACTGTTACTAATAAATAATTTTGCATACTATCCTATTACAAGCGACGTGCTTGTTATGACAAATAAAATAGTTATTATAAACATAAAACCACTTAAGAATATTAAAGCCGAAAGATTGCTAACTATATCGGCAATTGAATTTAATAAAGTTACAAATCTGTTATCTAATAACGGCTCGGATATACCTACTATAAATTTTAAAGATATTGAAAAAACTACCAAACTTAAACCACTAACTAAACTGTTAAACAACACGTAAATTAGCGAAAATATCCCAAGTGAATTTTTTATTATTATTGACGACGACATTAGTACGTCAATTCCACCACTTAAAAAATTACCTACTACGGGAATAAGCGTTCCACTTGCGTATTTTAATATTTTTACCGATATTCCGTTATACTGGATATTAGTTAAGCCTTGACACGTTAGAAGTATTGAAAAAATACCTACGATTAATCCGAGCGACCATTTAAATAACGTGGTTAAACTTTTTTTAAGCGTATCTAATTTAATTGCGTCGCTTACCCCGTTTAAAAGGCAAACTTGAGACGTAGCCGAAAGTAACGGAATATAAAACGTTTTTGAAATAGTCGCTACGAAAAAACACAAAAAGGCAGTAAAAGGCTTAAACATTTCTACGCCGAAATTACCTATAAGCATAACGAGTGAAAACATTATAGGAAACACGATATTTACTAAACTATACACGTTATTTAAGCTATTTAAAGTATATTCAAAAAGATTATTTAGTACTGCTACAATAATCAAAACAACGACTAAATAGCAAATGAAAAAAATCGTATTTTTCATTGTATTATCGTTAATTTTACAAATTATTACATTTGATAAAGTACATAAAATTCCTATGACGATTACAAAAATTATACTGCTTAAAAAATTTGAAGAAACACCGAATAAACGTGTTTTAAAATAGTTGAAAATTAACGAGCCGTCAAGTTTTAAATCACCGTTAAAAAAATCTATAAGACGTTCTTTTAAAGTTTTTTTATTGTTAAAAAGCAAGTTTAATTCATTGGTCATTTCTTCAAAATCGTTTTCGTTAATACCTTCTAATACCTCGTTTACTACCTTATCACTATCGACTTGATTGTTTGAAGTTAAACAAAATTCAAGGCTTTTATTATCGTTTGAAACTTTTAAATTGCACGTCAAAATTAAAAACAACGGCAATAAAACTAATATAAATTTTTTCATTTTATTAATGATAATAACGACGACGTTATGCTAAATAAAATAGGCGAAACTATTATAAAAATACTAATTTTACCTGCTAAAATTACTTTGTTGCCGATAGACGATACGCCTACGTCGTCGCAAAAAGATTTACAAAATTCCGTTACGTAAGCAATAATTATCGTCTTAATTATAACGGTGAAAACTTGGGGGCTTATCCTAGTACTTTGTGATAATTCTTTAAAAATATTTAAAACCGAAACGCCGTAATCTACTATTAAAATTATTAGCGTTAACGACGTTGCAATTAACGATAAAGTTGCTATTTCGCTATTTTCTTTTTTTAAAAAAATATAGATTACAGCCCCTACTATTCCTATTAAAACAAACTTTAAAATTTCCATTAAAACAAACCGAACAGTTCTTTTATTTTTACAAATAAATCTGCTATCATACTAATTACTAAAGTTAAAACGATAATTAGTCCTGCTAAACTTACAAGCGTTGCAATATCGTCTCTGTCAGATTTTTTTAGCACCTGACAAATTACCGTTATTAATATTCCTATTGCTGCAATTTTAAAAATTATATCTACGTTAAAAGACATTATAACACCACAACCATTGCCATTAGTCCTACACTAAAACCTATTTTTAAGTAAACGGAATTACATTTTTTATATAGGTCTAACTTTTCTTTATACTTTTTTAAAAACTGTTCTTTATAAGACAAAATTAAATTTTTTAGACTTTCGGTATTAGCATCACCAAGCGAAGAAAAAAAAGTTAAAATCGCATCAACTTCACTACCTGAAAATTCTTTACTAAACACTTTATTATCTAATTTATTATTAAGATAAGAATTAATTACTTTTATAAACAACCCGTTACCCGTACGCTTTTTTAAAAAAGTGTCAAGTGGAGTTTTTTTATAAAGCATTTCACCGTAAAAATCTTCGCAAAGCATATATAACGAATAATAAAACTGACTTGTTTGATTTTTGATTTCGCATTTGTTTTTTGCAATTTTTATAAATAATAATAGCGTTGAAACGCCTAAAACTAATTTAAATAACAACATAATTTTTCTAATTTAGAAGAATAAATTTCAACTTTACGATTATTTTTTTCTTTACTTAAAAACACGTATTTATCAAATACTTTATTATTGATAATTTCATTTATATATTTCTTTTTTAATAAATCTTCAACGTTTTCGGCGTGAATAGTTGCAATAATTTTTAAACCTGCCAAATGCCCTTTAATTACCCCTTTAAAATCGTTTTCGCTTACTAATTCGTCAGTTGCTACAATTTCGGGATTAAGCGTTCTTAAAGCCGTTATAAAGCCGTAGTCTTTAGTTGAATAAGTTAGTACGTCAGTCGTTTTACCAACGTCAAAAGAAAAGAAGTTGTTTTTACACGCTATTTCGTTTCTTTCGTCAATTACGACTATATTTTTTAAGGTATTATTAGATATATTTTTAACTAAATCACGTAAAAAAGTAGTTTTACCTACGCCCGTTTTAGACACAATTAAAACGCTTTTATCGTCATAATATTCGTTGAAAAATTTAAGTGAAAATCCGTTTACTTGCTTTGGTATTCTTATACATAGCGACGAAAAGTTTTTAAGCGTTTGTATTTTATTACCGTCGTACACAAACTCCCCTGCTAAACCTATTCTTTCGCCGTAACAAGTTGTTATAAAACCTTGTTTAATTTGCTCTTCGTAAGAATATATCGAGCGTTTACACACGTTTAAAACAATTTCTTCTACGTCGCTATCTGTAAAGACGTATTTAAAAGGATACACTTGTCCTACGCAATTTATAACCGAGTATCCGTTTGCCCTTATTCTTAATTCGCAAATATCGTTGGAGTTTATTTTATTAACTTCTTTTAAAGCGTTTTTAGTCAAATACTCGAACATATTATATTCTATTTTGGACAAACTTTTTTTAGAACAAAAAAAGCCATTACTAAAAAGTAATGACTTAATTTATTTGTTATTTAATTTTTATTTTTTGCTTATTAATTTTTTAAAGTCGTTTGAGAAGAAGAACCCTATAAGCATAACTACAGCAAATATTATAAGGTAGAATACTACTGCAATTTTATGCGTCCATATTGCAACGAATACTAAGAAAGAGCAAGCAAGTATCGAAAGAATAGGAAGAATAAATCTTTTAAATACGTTCATTTCTTTTTCTTTTATAATCCAAATAATAAGCATAGGAATATAAAGGGCATAGATTGTTATGATAGGCAATTCCGAACTGTCAAAACTAAAAGGACCAAACCATGATATACTCTCTGCAATAACAGGGCTTATAAATCCACCGTAGAAGAATACAAGCCAACCTGCACAAACTAATAAACCGAAAATTGCCGAGTTCGTAGGCATATTTGTTGACTCGTCAACTTGACTAAATAATTTAGGTGCTGGACCTTCGTTACGAACTGAAATTGAGTATAAACCACGAGTTGAACCAAGCATTAAACCGTTTAACGTACCTAAGCAAGAAACAACGATACAAACGTTTAATATAGTACCACCAACTTTACCAAATATTTGTTGAAAAGCGTAAGGTGCGCCTTTTCCGTCATCAACTAAATCAGTCATAGGCGCGCCACCACAAATTGCTATGTTGTAAATAATATAAATTACAACTACGATAATTGCGCCTAATAATAAAGCGAGTGGCAAGTTCTTTTTAGCGTCTTTAATTTCACTATTGATTGAAGTTGCGATAATCCACCCTTCGTAAGCAAATGCAGTTGCGCATACACCTGCGAATAATTCAGAAAATCCTGCCGAATTAGAAACTTCGTTACCTACGAAGTTTTGTATTAACAAACCAACGTTGCCGTCTTTTGACGTAATTAAACCAGCGATAACGCCAACAATACTCATTAAAACTAACGGAATAAGTTTAACTACAGTTGCCGACACTTGGAAATAACCTGCAATTTTTGGTGAAAGGGCGTTTACTACGTAAGACATTATAAGGAAGAAACCTGCTAATATCATTACTTCGGCAGAAACGAGTGACCAACCGAATAATACACCGAAATATCTTGCCGATACCCACGCTAAAACCGACGTCATCGCAGGATAGTAAATAGTAGTTACAAACCAACCAACGTAGTACGCGTATCTTTTACCACAAGTTTCTTCAGCGTAGTCAACTACACCGTTAACTTTTGAATATTTTGTAGCCATAACGGCAAATTGCGATGCGCAAATTACCATTACTATACCACCTATTGCCCAAGCAAGCGCACTTAAGGTAACGTTACCTTTTGTTGATTGAAGTATTGTTTGGCCCTTGAAGAAAATACCCGAGCCGATAACGATACCTACAACCATACATATTGCCGTAATTAAACCATATTTTTTAGTAAGTTTATTTTCCATAAACAAACCTCCTTTAATTTACTAAAGTAAATATATATAATATTAACATATATTCAACTTCATTTCAAATATTTATATTAAAAAAACTTATTTTTTGAATAAATTACTTGAAATATTAACAATTTTTAAAACAAAACTTAATTTAATTAAGTATACGAAAAGAAAAACGGTTGCAAACACAACCGTTTTTTAATTATTTTGCATATTCAACGCTACGAGATTCCCTTATAACGTTAACTTTAATTTGACCTGGATATTCAAGCGAACTTTCAATCTTTTTAGCAATATCTTTTGCCAAGAACATTGCTTGATTATCGTCGATTTGTTCTGGTTTAACAATAACCCTTATTTCCCTACCTGCTTGAATTGCATACGATTTTTCAACGCCTTTGAAACTGTTTGCAATATCTTCAAGTTGTTCAAGACGTTTAACGTAACTTGACTCAATTTCACGCCTTGCGCCCGGTCTAACGCCACTTATAGCATCGGCTGCTTGAACTAATACAGCCTCGATACATTTTGGCTCAACGTCGCCGTGGTGAGATTCAATACAGTTTAAAACAAACTTGTTTTCTTTGTACTTTTTAGCAAGTTCAACACCCAAGTTAACGTGCGTACCTTCATTTTCAAAGTCGACTGCTTTACCGATATCGTGTAAAAGTCCACCACGTTTTGCTAAGTTAACGTCAACGCCTAATTCTTGTGCAAGTAAACCTGCGATATGCGCTACTTCTAACGAGTGTTTCAATACGTTTTGACCGTAACTCGTTCTAAATTTAAGCCTACCTAAAAGTTTAATAAGTTCTGGGTGAATACCAAATAAATTCATTTCGAATACGGCGTTTTCACCTGCTTCCTTAATAATAACGTCTAAGTCTTTTTTAACCTTATCAACGGTTTCTTCAATTCTTGTTGGTTGAATTCTACCGTCTTGAATAAGTTTTTCAAGAGCAAGTCTTGCAACTTCACGCCTAACCGGGTCAAAACCCGATGCAACTACGATTTCCGGCGTATCGTCGATAATAAGCCTTATACCCGTAGCATTTTCAAGCGCAGTTATATTTCTGCCTTCCCTGCCTATTAAACGAGCCTTCATGTCGTCGTTAGGAATTGCGATTGTAGTAACCGTTAATTCGTTGCTTTGGTCAACTGCACAACGTTGAATTGCTAAACTTATAATTTCTTTTGCCTTTTTATCGGCTTCGTCTTTTGCTTGTTGTTCGGCGTTTCTTACGTAACTTGCAGCTTCACGCCTTGCATCTTCTTTGATTTCTTCAATAAGCATACTTTTTGCTTCGTCAACAGACATATGTGAAACTTTTTCAAGTTCTTGTATAAATAAATCGTGTTGCGATTGAAGTTTTGCTAAAAGTTCTTCGGCTTCAACGTTTTTGCGTTCAAGTTCCTTTTCTTCTTGTAAAAGGTCTTCGGCCTTTTTCAATAAGTTTGCGTCTTTTTTATTAAGAATTTCGTCCTTTTGATTAAGACGTTGTTCTATACGTTGAAATTCTGCCCTTTTTTCACGAGATTCGTTTTCAAAATCTCGCCTTAATTTTATTTCCTGTTCCTTAATTTCTACGATTGCTTCCTTTTTTAATGCGCGACATTCTTCTTCGGCTTTTGAAAGCATATCCTGAACAACCTTTTCGGTTGAACCTATTTTATTATCTCTTACCCTTTTTATAACGGCTACGCCTATAAAAAGACCAACAACTAAACTAATAACGCCTATACCTATAGGAATTATCACGTCAATAAATGAAACAAGTAACAGGATGGTTGAAAAATTCGTCATTATAACGACCCCCTGTAATTTATTTATTAAATTAATATATCAAAAAATTGAAATAGTAGTCTAATATGTATATATTGTATATCAAATTTAATAAAAAGTCAATATATAGTTATAAATAAATTATATATATTATAACAAAAAAGCGTCAAGTTTTTACACTTAACGCTTTAAATTTTAGTCATTTTCCGTTTTAGAAGTTTTTTCTACCATTACTTGTCTAATTTTTAACTCGATTTCATTTCTAAATTCGTAGTTATCTTTTAAATAATCTTTAGCCTTTTCTCTACCTTGAGCAAATTTTTCGCCGTTATAACTAAACCAAGCACCCGATTTATCAACTACACCGTATTCAACTGCCATATCGATAATACAGCCCACTTGAGAAATACCTTCGCCGTATATAATATCAAATTCAGCAGTTTTAAACGGTGGAGCAACTTTGTTTTTGACGATTTTAGCCTTAGTTCTATTACCTATTAAACCGTCTGCACCTTTTAACGCATCTGCCTTTCTAACGTCAATTCTCACGCTTGCATAGAATTTTAAGGCCTTACCACCTGGGGTTGTTTCAGGGTTGCCAAACATAACGCCAACCTTTTCCCTTAATTGATTGATAAAGATTACGCAAGTTTTACTTTTATTAGTAATACCCGTTAATTTTCTTAACGCTTGCGACATAAGTCTTGCTTGTAAACCTACGTGTTGGTCACCCATTTCGCCTTCGATTTCGGCACGTGGAGTTAATGCGGCAACAGAGTCGATAACTATAATATCAATTGCACCACTCCTTACTAAACTTTCTGTAATATCAAGGGCTTGTTCACCCGTATCTGGTTGAGAAACGTACAAATCGTCAAGATTAACGCCAAGTTTTGCAGCGTACGACGGGTCTAAAGCGTGTTCAGCGTCGATAAAGGCTGCTATGCCACCCTTCTTTTGAGTTTCACTAATAATATGAAGGGCTACCGTCGTTTTACCAGATGATTCTGGTCCGTAAATTTCAACTATTCTTCCCCTTGGAACACCACCAACTCCAAGCGCACTATCAAGCGCTAAACAACCCGTTGGTATTACTTCAATATCAACGTTTTTAGAATTTTCACCAAGTTTCATAATTGAACCTTTACCGTATTGTTTTTCAATTTGAGATAACACTTGTTCTAATGCTTTTTGTTTTTCATCCATAATATTTATCTTCCTTTATCATTATTTATTTAGTAAGGTTAACACCTTTAAATTACGTTAAAATATGGGTTTCTTAATTCCTTAATTGCTAAAAACAACGCGTAATTAACGCCTTGATTAACTATTTGACTTCTATCCCCTTTAAAATTAAACTTATACGCCTTAATTTTCTTTTCACCACCAACGGCTATATAACATAAGCCAACTGGAAAATTACTATCGTCACTATTCGGCCCTGCTATACCCGTAGTTGATATTACTAAATCAACCTGTCTTTCTTGCATTAAGCCGTACGCCATTTCGTACGCGACTTGTCCACTTACGGCGTAGCATTGATTAAGAGTTTGCTTTTTAACTTTTAACCTATTAATTTTGGCTTGTTCGTTATAAGCAACTACTCCTTCATAAAACACTTTGCTTGCGCCACTAACCGAAGTTATTTTACTTGCTATAAGTCCACCCGTAAAAGATTCGGCTACTGATACCGTTTTATTTTGTACGGCTAAAATTTTTACAAGTTGATTTTGCAAAGATATATCTTCTTCGGCGTAAACGTTTTTACTAAAAACGGTTAAAAAATCTTTATTTATAAGGTCAAAATGCTTATCGTTTAACGAGTTTTGATATAGATAAACGGTAAAATCACCGTTATTTTGACTAATGTTATACTCGACGCTATGCTTTTTAAAAAAATCTTCAATTATAGATTTTTGAGTGTCGAAAAGTTTATAAACTAAATTCATTATGCTTTAAAAACGTCCTTGTTTTTTACGATATAATATACGCCAGAATATACGGTTAAAACAACCGAAATTATAAACAAAGCAAAACCTATAAAGTATACGACTACACCAAAAGTGATTGTAATGAATTGTCTTGCAATAAATAAAAAGCATATTGCTACGTCGGTTACGAAAGTTTTTACTTTACCAACTTTTTCTGCCGATAACACTTTACCTTTTGACGATGCAAGCATTCTTAACACCGTTACAATCATTTCCCTTGCAACTATAATTGAAACGCCAACTACGCCACTAACTTGATATAAAATAAAACAATTTTCTTTTAATAATATACCTAACGATGCAAAAGCACCACTTAAAATCGTTGGGTCTGCCATTACTAAAATCAAGGACGTTAAAACTAAAATTTTATCGGCTATAGGGTCTAAAAATTTGCCTAAGTCAGTTACTAAATTATATTTTCTTGCTATGTATCCGTCTAAAAAATCAGTTATTGACGACAAGGTAAAAATCACGGCAACAATTAAAAATTTATAAGGCATTGACGGTATTAAAAATACTGCTACCATTAACGGTATTAATAAAATTCTTAAAATTGAAAGTTTGTTAGGTAAATTCATTGTTTTACTCCTCCAAATAAATCGTAACTATCACAAGCGTCAACCAAAACGATATATCTTTCGCCTTGATTTACGACATCGTCACTTGTAAAATATACTTTCCCGTCAACGTCGGGTGCGTTAAAGTACGCCCTACCTACGAAACATTGTTTATCATAATCAATTCCGTCGCAAACAACTTCAATTTCTTTACCTATAAAGCCTTTTAAAAACTTTTTAGATATTGCTTTTTGAATTGAATATAACTTTTTAACCCTTTCTTCTTTTACTTTTTCGTCTACTTGATTAGGCAATTTGTAAGCAGGCGTGTCGTATTCCCTTGAGTAAGCAAAAAATCCACAGTTTGTAAATTTTGCCTTTTTAATAAAATCAACTAAATTGTTAAATGCTTTTTCGTCCTCACAAGGAAAGCCCGTAATAAAGGTTGAACGAATTGCTATATTTGGAATTTCTTTTCTTAATTTTTCAATCAAGTTAAGATATTCGTTTGCCGTGCCCTTTCTATTCATTAATTTTAATATTTTATCGTCGGCGTGTTGAAGTGGAATATCTACGTACTTAATTACTTTGTCGTTATTTTTAATTTCACTAATCAACTCGTTTGACAACATATCGGGATAACAGTATAAAAGCCTAATTCTATTTATATTATCAAGTTGACTTAATTTTTGAATTAAAGTAACTATCGTAGGTTTACCATACAAATCTATACCGTATCTTGTTACGTCTTGAGCAACTAAAATAAGTTCGTCAAGTTCGCCAAGCGACTTTGCCTCTTCTATTAAAAGTTCTATTTTAGTTGAATTATATTCCCCCCTAATTTTAGGAATTAAACAATAGGTGCACTTGTTGTTGCAACCATCTGCTATTTTAAGGTATGAATAGTGACATACGGTTGTCATAATTCTTTCTTTTTTATAAAAAGTTTTATTTTTACCTACAAAATTCACTCTACTGCCTTTATAAATTTCACTAATTGCTAAAGGAAGAAGGTCGTAGTCGTTTATACCTAAAAATGCGTCGACTTCAAATAAATCTTCAAAAATATCGTCGATATATTTTTGTGGCAAACAACCAGTTACTATAATTTTTTCTAAATTGCCGTTTTCACGGTATTCGTTAGTTTCAAAAATAGTTGAAATAGCCTCTGCCCTTGCACTTTGCAAAAAGGCGCAAGTATTTATGATTATTACGTTTGCCGTTGATATATCGTTAGTAACTGTAAAATTTTCGTTAACAATTGCTAATAATCTTTCACTATCAACTCTATTTTTATCACAGCCCAGCGATATAACGCCGACTTTTTTATCTTTAAGTTTCGTCATCTTCTAAACCAAATTTTTCTTTAAATTCTTCTTTCGTCATAAGAACTTTTTTCTTACCACCTACGCTGTCAACGGAAACGTAGCCGTTATTCGTAAGCCAGTCGATAATTTTACCTGCCCTTGGAAAACCTACTGCAAGTTTTCGTTGTAAGAAAGATATTGAAAGCCCACCAAAATCAAGACCTATTTTTAAGGCTTTAACGTAGATTGGGTCTATTCCACCCGAACTTTCGTTAGTTTGTTGAGTGTAGGTTTGTTGCGTATCTTCTGGCACTGTGCAACTTGCTTTAATTTTTGACCAACCGTTTTTGTCAAAATACGCTTTATTATTTTCGGTAACGTAGTCGATAACCTTAAACATTTCTTCGTCAGAAACGAAAGCACCCATTACCCTATCGTAGGTTGCCATAGTGTTAGTTTTATATAAACAGTCACCTTTACCTAAAAGTTTTTCAGCACCTATTTCACCTAAACTAACCCTTGAATCAACGCTTGACGCTGCACGGAATACTATTCTTGACGGCAAGTTAGACTTAATCGGCCCTTCAACGATATCGGCAGACGGTCTTTGCGCTGCTAATATTAAGTGAATACCTGCTGCCCTTGCTTTTTGCGCTAAAAGACAAACTTTATCACCTACGCCCTTTTTATCACGTTTCATAATATCGGCAAATTCGTCGATAATAATAACTAAGCGTGGAATAGGTTTTTCACCCTTTTGTTTTGCTAATATATTGTATTGCTTTAAGTTTTTAGCCCTTGCCATTGATAACGTTCTAAAACGCCTATCCATTTCTTCAACTGCCCAAGTAAGCATAGCGCTTGTTGTTTTAACGTCGTCGATAATAGTGTCAAACATCATATGTGGAATTGTACGGAAAGGCTCGAAATCTACGAATTTAGGGTCTACGATTATAAATCTTAATTCAAGTGGACTATACTTGTACATTAAACTTATAATCATACTGTTTAAGCACACGCTTTTACCACTACCCGTTGTTCCTGCAACTAAAACGTGTGGTAATTCGGCTATATCTAAAGATATAGGCTTACCTATAATATCTTTACCTAAAGCAAAAGTTAAGGTGTTAGCAGATGCATTACAAAAATCATCCGAAGTAACTAAGTCTTTAATTTTTACCGTTTCAACAATTTGGTTTGGAACTTCAACACCTACGTAAGACGTGCCTGGTACGGGCGCAATCATACGAATATCGCTTTTTGCCGCTATACGAAGGTTAAGGTTTTTTTGTTGTTTAGTAATATCTTCTAACCTTACGTTGTCCGGAACTACAATATCAAACCTTGTAACTGCAGGTCCTACGAAAATGCGCGCAACCGTCGTTTCTATGCCAAAATTCCTTAAAGTTGACAAAATAACGTTTTTAGTTTCTGCCTTAAATACTTCAATTTGATAATTATTGTCGGCTACGACGGGATTTTCAAGTAAAGAAAGTGGTGGTGGCGAATATTTATAATTTAATGGAATATTTTCATAAATTTCGTCAAGGGTGTCTTCCTTAGACACAGTACTTTCCTCAATAACTTTACTGTCGGTAGTTTGTTCACTATAATCAATATCAATAGACTGGCTTTGAGTTTGGCTATCAAAATAAGACTGAGACGTGTAAGGCTCGTCGTTGACGCTAATATCGTCGTCGTAACTTTGATAATCGTATTCGTCGTCAACTTCTACCCCTTTAACTTGCTCGTCGTTAATTTGTTCATAACTTTGTTCGTCGTAGAATAATTGCGACGGACTTACCGTTCTATCTTCTTGAGCAAACGACGGCGCATCGTCTTTTTTATAAATAGGATTAGAAATTTCCCCACTTGAATAATCGCTTGGATTTTGCGATTGCACAGATGGTGGCGCTAAATTAAGCCTATCACGGCTAAACGATTGATTGTAACCGTCAACGTAACTGTCTTGATAATAAGAAGTTCTATCACCGTATAAAATTTGCATATTACGTTCCCTAACAGACGCGTCGTAATCGTATTGACTTTGTCCGTAAGGATTATTATATTGTTGTTGACCATACGGTTGTTGATACCCACCTTGTGGATACCCGTTTTGTTGTGGCGTATTTACCACGATAACTTGTGGTTGAACGACTTGTGGTTGAACGGCTTGCACAGGTTGTTCAATCGTAGGTTGACTTTCTTTAACTTTGCTTTCGTTAATTCTAATTTTAATTACAACGACAATATATAAAATTAAAATTGCCGATAAAATTATAATCCCACCTAAGTAGGTTAAATATTTTACAATAGGAAAAGTTAAAAGTGAAAATAACCAGCCACCTGCAACGGCGTTAGAAAAACCTTGCCTACCTTGCATAAAGGCGTAGTTTAAATATTCGGCGTAAGTGGTTGGCTTTTTTTGCCCGGTTATAACAGTTAAAAATAGTAACGATAAAATTAAAAATAACGTAAGTCTTTTTATCGTTTTTTTAGAGCCGTTATTTTGAACTTTTTTACCAAAAAGGAGCATAAACCCGATGACGTTTACGCTTAATAAAAACGGATAAGCAAAGTAGCCGAAAACACCTAGTAAGAAATACTGTATTTCACTACCAAGTTCAAACAAAACGTCTTGACCAAAGATTAACGCGATAAGTAGCGTAAAGGTCGTTACTATAAGCGTAACGCCGAAAAATTCTATGGTAAAAAACTTATTTTCATTTTGTTTTTCTTTAATGCCATTGCTCATTTTTTCACCTACTTAATATATTCTAACATAATTTATATAAATAATCAATGCTTTTTTTGATAACTTAATTAGATATTTTTCACTTTTAAAGGTATACCCGAATTTTTTACAATTTTTTTAAAAATAAAACAACCTATCGTAATTACTAAACTACGATAGGTTACTTTTGAAGGAAACTTTAAGGCTTATGCCTTAACTTTGTTTTAAAATTATTTTTGAGATTCAATAATATCAACGATATCTTGTACAGTTACGATACTTTCCGTTTTATCTTCTGGAACGGTAATACCAAATTCTTCTTCTAATGAAAATAACATTTCTACAAGGTCAAGAGAGTCTGCGCCAAGGTCTTTAATGATTTCACTTTGTGGTGTAACCTTGTCTGCATCTAAACCTAATTTATCAACTAATAATTCTTTAATTTTTTCAAACGTACTCATAACTCCTCCTTAATGGTAAATACATTATGCGATTATTTTATCAAATCAACTCTTGCTTGTCAAGAATTATTTGCAATTTTTATTAAACGCCTTTCATTGTAAGTGAAATTCTATTCTTTTTAACGTCGACGTCAAGCACTTTTACTTTAACGATTTCACCTACCGTTAACACGTCGCTTGGGTGTTTTATAAACTTTTCACTTATCTGTGATAAGTGTACTAATCCGTCTTGATGCACGCCAATATCAACGAAAGCACCAAAGTCGGTTACGTTCCTTACCGTTCCAGTAAGCACCATACCACTTTTTAAATCTTCTAAAGTCATTACGTCGCTACGCAAAATAGGTTGTGGTAAACTATCCCTTACGTCTCTACCCGGTTTTATAATTTCGGTTACGATATCAATTACCGTATCTTTACCAAGCCCACATTCTTTGCATACTATATCGTATCCAACGCTTTCAACTTTTTCTTTTAAGCAAGAAAGTTTTAAATTTTTAATATCATCGTTAGTGTAATTAAACATACTTAAAAGTCTTTTAGCGCCGTCGTAAGATTCTGGGTGAACTGCCGTATTATCAAGTATATTTTCGCCATCAACAATTCTTAAAAAGCCTGCGCATTGTGTATACGCCTTTTCGCCAAGCGTACTTACTTTTAATAATTGATTTCTGTTTACAAAACTACCGTTCTTTTCACGGTATTCGACGATTTTATTTGCAATACCTTTATTTAAACCTGCAACGTGTGATAAAAGTGATACCGACGCCGTATTCAAATCAACGCCTACCGTGTTAACACAGTCTTCTAACACTCCGTTTAAAACTTGGTCGAGCCTTTGCTTTGAAAGGTCGTGTTGATATTGCCCTACGCCTATTGATTTTGGGTCGATTTTAATAAGTTCGGCAAGTGGGTCTTGAAGTCTTCTTGCAATTGATACTGCCGACCTTTCCGAAACGTCAAAGTTAGGAAATTCTTTTGCACCGAGTTCGCTTGCCGAATATATCGACGCGCCTGCCTCGCTAACTACTATATAACTTACCTTTCCTTTATAATCTTTTATAACTTCGTTTACAAAAATTTCCGACTCTTTAGACGCCGTTCCGTTACCGATTGACACGATATCAACGCGATATTTTTCGATTAAATCTTTAATTATAACTTTTGCCTCTTGCGACTTCTTTTCGCTGTTAATTGTAGGATAAATTACTGCTTTATCTAATACTTTACCAGTTTTATCTACTACGGCAAGTTTACAGCCCGTTCTATAACCTGGGTCGAAACCTAATACCGTTTTGCCCTTTATAGGTGGTTGCATAAGTAAAGGTTTTAAATTTATTTCAAAGGTTTTTATTGCTTTTTCTTGCGCAGTTTCTGTTAAAAGCGCTCTTACTTCCCTTTCGATTGACGGTTTTATTAATCTATCAAAAGCGTCTTGACAGGCTAAAATCATATATTTTTTATACGGACTTTCACCTTTAACGCTAAAGTTTTCACAAGTTTTTACGCCTATTTCTTTGTCAATTTGTATACTAACTTTTAAAATTCCTTCACTTTCGCCACGGTCAAAGGCTAAAACTCTGTGCGCTTTTAATTTTGAAACAGGCTCGCTAAAATCTTTGTACATTTCATAAACACCTGCTTTTTCACTATCTTGGTCAACGCCTTTAGCAAACGTAGTTGAAAGTATACCTAATTTAAAATAAAAATACCTTAATTTTTTTCTAATTTCGGCGTTATCGCTTATTCTTTCACAAATTATATCTACTGCACCGTTAACGGCGTCATCAACTGTTAAAACGCCTAATTCTTCATTGATATAATCTTTTGCAATATCTTCAATTTTAGCGCCCTTAGGGTCTTGATTTTCAATTATATCGGCAAGTGGAGATAACCCTTTTGATATTGCCACCGTTGCCCTTGTCTTTTTCTTTTGCTTGTACGGTCTATAAATATCTTCAACTTCCGTCAAGGAAGTTGCGTTTGCGAGTGACAACGATATTTCATCGTTAAATTTACCTTGCTCTGTTATTGATTTGGTAACCTCTTCCTTTCTTTTTTCAAGGTTTCTTAAATAAGTTAATCTATCAAGTAAATTACGTAAAACTTGGTCGTCGATATGTCCCGTCATCTCCTTACGGTATCTTGCGATAAATGGAACGGTATTACCTTCGTCAAGTAGCGAAATAATATTAGTTGCATGCTCTAAGGTTAAGTTAAATTCTTGTTTAATTTGCTCGGTAATATTCATAAATAAAGTCCTTATAAAAAGTATTTTTTACTTATTAGATAATATCAAATTAACAACAAAAAGTCAATAGCGTAGTAAAATTTAATTATCGTTTATACTATAAATTAAAAACACCGATTAAAATCGGTGTTTAATATTATGATTAATTTGAAGAATTTTAGTCGAAACCCTTTAAATTATAGCCTGATAAATACTGCAAACATTAAAAATGCAAGTGATAAAATAAATAAAAGTAATTGAAAGAATATTGTTTTTCTAAACCACTCTGCAAAACTTACGTTTGCAAGTCCTAACCCTACAAGCAACGTACCACAAGTTGGATATAAAACGTTGGTGTAACCGTCTGCAAATAAGTACGTAAGAATTATTACCGTTTTACTAATTCCTTCAATTGGCGCTAACGTAAGCATAGGTATTATCAAAACTGCTTTTGCCGATGCACTTGGAATAAAAAATTCTATAATTAATACGAAAACATATAAGACGATTACTGCAAAGTAAGGCGACATATTCGTTACTAAATTGTAAAAATAATAGAAAATGGTATGTAAAATATTGCCTTGTTGTGCTATATGAGTTATGCCAAACGCTATCATTATAATTACGATTGACGGCAAAACGTCAACGACGCCTTTTACAAAACATTTACCAAGATTTTTGTACGAGCCTAATAAAATTCTACCTATAATAACCGTTCCTACGATAAAGGCAACTGCCATAAATACCATTGCATAAGACCTAAGCACGTCTATTGAAGTTGCTACGATTACCGATAATAACGCTAAAGAAAATAATATAATAATCATTTTGGCTTTACGAACGTCTTGGATTTGCTCTTCTTCAGTTATCGTTGTAAAACCTTGAAAATCAAACTTTTCCGTTGCTCGCTTTTCGTCACGTTTTGCTAAAAAAGTTAAAAATAACGAAGTTACCACGTACATTATGCAAAAAATTATGCATCTATACCATAAACCGTCTAAAACGCTTACTCCACCAGCGATTGATGCCGTACCTATAGTAAGTGGATTAGTAATAGCCGTTGTAAATCCTACGCCAGATGCGATTAAAACAAAGGAAATTGCTGTAAATCGCGACCAGTTAAGCGCCGAGCAAAGCATTGCAAAAATAGGATACAATATTAAGAGTTGTTCTTGAAGTCCAAATACTGCAGATAAAATCATAATAACTAATGTTATTATCCAAATTGCAACGAAACGTTTTGATTGAAGTTTTGTTATTATCATTCTTACGAGTGATACAAGTCCACCACTTTCTTCAAGTACTTTAAACGTGCCACCTAAAACTAATAAAAGGGCAATAATCATTATCATATTTGAACTATTGCTACCAAATATCAACGCCTCGATAGGCGACGTAAACCAACGTATTATTGATAAGCGTGACGTGTTTTCGGCACTTGTTAGTTGACGATACGAATCAATTACGATTTGTTTATTTAATAATGCATCGGTTGTATATTCATAAAAGGGTTGTCCTATTTTAGACGCGTCCGTCGTATAAATTGTATATCGTCCTGCAGGTATTACGTAGGTAAGTACCCCTACTGCTAACAATACTACGAGTAGTATTGCTACGACCGTGATAAAACTTTTAAGACCAAATTTTACCTTTACGTCCATTTGCGTCGATTTATCCATTTTCCGTTCCTCCCACTTAAAGCAAAGTACACGATTTAAAACAATTATTCTAAAAAATTATACTTATTATAAGTTTTTAATTTTGTTTGTACGATTAATTATATAACATTATTACGTAAAACACAATGTTTTTACTAAATTATATAAATAATTATTTTGATTAGCACAAAAAAATTAATTAATAGATTTGCAAAAAACTTAATACACTTTGCTTAGCGACAAAAAGATTGCGCCGTGCTAACGGCAAAGCCGTAGGTTCGAGTTTCGTTTTAACGTAATGAAAAACTTATAGTAGAAATTTAACTTAATATTTAGTGAAATATTCGGCGTTGCCAAAAATGATATAATTAAGAAATTAATTATGAAATATCTTGCTTCGCTGACGCTAAGTAAGATATGAAATAAAATTCGCCACAACAATATTTGTTTACAAATATTTCACAGCACTGCTATTTCATATGCCTATGCAATATTTCACTCGCCAAAGGCGAATTTCATTAAAAAAGAACACACTGCTAAAAGCAATGTGTTCTTTTTTTGGAGCGGGAAACGGGACTCGAACCCGCGACAACTGCCTTGGCAAGGCAGTGCTCTACCAACTGAGCTACTCCCGCAAAAAATGGTGGGAGTTATAGGGCTCGAACCTATGACCCTCTGCTTGTAAGGCAGATGCTCTCCCAGCTGAGCTAAACTCCCATATTTTGCGAATGCTTTAACAATATACCAAATACTTTTTAAAAAAGCAAGCGTTTTTAAGCACTTTTTTTAAATTTTAATTAAAAATTTTTATTTGACTTTTTGTAATTATAAGTTTATTATAATAAAAAACTATTTTTTAGGTAGGGTATGCAACTTTTACGATTAGATAAAAACAACGCGCGTTTTTATAACGACGCAATAAATTTATATATAAATTCCTTTCCACTTTTAGAAAGACGTGATTTAGTTAGTCACGAAATTGCCCTAACTTATAACGATTATCACTTTGATTTTATTATTATAGATAATAATTTAGTTGGAATTATGCTTTATTGGGAAAGTGACGAGTTTATATTTTTAGAACATTTTGCTATATTGCCGTCTTTAAGAAATAAGGGCTACGGCGAAAGCGCGCTTAATTTATTAAAAGAAAAAAATAAAACTATTATATTAGAAATTGAGCCACCTATTGACGACTTGACTATAAAGCGCTTAAACTTTTATAAAAGAAATGCTTTTCATTTAACAAACCATAATCACATTCAGTTAAAATACCATAAAAATGATGATGATTTAGTTTTAAAAATAATGTCTTACCCATTACCTATTAATAAAAAGGAATATACAATATTTAATAAATATCTTAACGAAAAGGTACAACACGAATAAAAAATGCCGTTTTAGACGGCATTTTTTAATTTAAAGTTATATCTTTTAACGCATAATATTTTTCTTTAGCAAGTTTTGATAAAGTTTTTATATTATTTTGGTCGTTAAACGCCTCTTCAGTTAAAGTTTTTGCAAAGAAAATTACGCTTGACGAATATTTTAAACCATTTAACGCTCCTATAAATTTACCCGACTGTTTTTCGCCTAAAAACTCGCCCCCACCACGAATATCGTAGTCGACTTCACTTATTTTAAAGCCATCGTCAATAGTGCGCAAAATATCAAGTCTTAACTTTGCTTTATCACTTTCGCTCCCGTTAAGCAAAAAACAATAACTTTTTAAATTAGACCTTCCTACACGACCTCGAAGTTGATGCAACTGACTTAAACCAAACCTTTCAGCGTTATAAATTACCATAACCGTTGCATTTGGCACGTCAACGCCAACTTCAATTACCGTTGTCGAACATAACGCGTCGTACTTTTTATCTTTAAAGTCTTGCATAATTTGAACTTTTTCTTTATCTTTCATTTTGCCGTGTAAAAGGGCAATTTTTGCATTTGGTAAAAGATTTTTTAGTTCTTCGTAAAGTTCGTTAACGCTAATAAGCGTTCCTTCGTCATCCCCTTCAATTTTTGGACAAACAAAATATACTTGCCTTTTATTTTTTATTTCATTATCAATAAACGTAAACATATCGCTATATTTAGAATAAGGTACGATACTTGTTTTTACAGTTGCTCTATTTACAGGCTTATCGTAAATCGTTGAAATATCTAAGTCACCATAAAAAATTAAAGACAAAGTTCTTGGTATAGGCGTTGCGCTCATAACCAAAACGTCGGGACTTTCGCCTTTTGAAGTAAGACTACTTCTTTGCGCCACACCAAATCTTTGTTGTTCGTCACACACGCACAATACTAAATTTTTAAACTGTACGTCGTCTTCTAAAACGGCGTGAGTTCCTACGACGATTTTAACCAGTCCGTCTTTAATGTTTTGCTTAATAATTTTTTTATCTTTTTGCGATACCGAGCCACTTAAAAATGCACTTTCATACCACGAAAAATACTTGTTTATAAGGTGGTAATTTTGCCTTGCTAAAACTTCCGTTGGCGCTAATATAACTACTTGATATCCACTTTTTACAGCCATATAAACTGCCGTAAAAGCAACTGCTGTTTTTCCACTACCAACGTCGCCTTGAAGCAGTCTATTCATAATAAAAGGACTTTTTAAGTCGGTATAAATTTCGTTAACTGCCTTCTTTTGTCCTTCGGTAAATTCAAATCCAAAATTTTTTATAAAATCTTTTAATTCGGTGGCATTTATATTGTATTGATGTGATTTTTGGCACTTTTTGTCACCCTTTATTACTTTAAAAGCCGAAATTAATGAAAAATATTCTTCAAGCGCAATTCTTTCACTTGCATTATTTAAGGCAAGTTGATTGGCTGGATTGTGAACGCCATAATAAGCGTTTTTTAAATCGCTTAAAGCGTATTTTGATATTATATTTTCGGGAATAATGCTTTTAGGATTTACTAATTTTATAGCGTTTATTACGCTATTTTTCATAACGTTTTGACTTAAATTGCCTTTTATAGAATACACGGGAACTATACCTTTTAAGCGATAGTTTTTATCCACTTCTTCAAAGGTTGGATTAGTCATTGTTATAAGCCCAGTTTTGTTAGTAATTCGTCCGTAAAAAAAGTATTCGGTATTGACTTTAAGTTTAGTTGCAACGTATGGTTGATTAAACCAAATAACACTAAAAGTGTCGCTCCCCGACAAACAAAACACTTTAACGTAATTTACTCGTCCACCCCTTTGTACAACGGGAACGGTGTTGACTTTGGCAATAGTTAACACACACTCGTTATTCAAGGCGTTCGTAACCGAATTAATTTTTGTCAAGTCAAGATACGATTTTGGATAATGCTTAATCAAATCTTCAAGCGAATTTATATTTAGTTTTTTTAAATCGGCTATTCGTTTTTCGCTTAAGCCCTTACATAATTCTAATTCCATATACAAAAAAGGGAAACGAATTCGTCCCCTTTTATCTCCTATTCAAGTGATACTATAAAGTAGTAAACTTGTTGACCACCAAAGAATAACTCTACGTCCATATCAGGATATTTTTCTTGAATTTCATCACGGACTTTTTCTGCATCTTGTTCTGTGATTTCGTTACCATAATACAAGTTAATCATTGTGTGATGTTCATCTTTTAAAGCGTCGACCAAATCAACCGTACATTGGCTAATAGATGCGCCTTTTACTAATATTTTTTTATTATTAAGACCGATAATATCGCCTTTTTTCAAATTTAATCCGTCAAGCTCCGTCGTCCTTACGGCGTAAGTTACTTGACCAGTCGTAACGTTATCTAACGCGTGAAGCATATTAATTTTGTTAACTTCAACCTTTTCTTCAGGATTAAACGCTAACGCTGCCGCTATACCGTGTGGTATATTTTTTGTTGGTATAACGTGAATTTTCTTACCTTCAACAAGTTGTTTACTTTGTTCGGCAGCCAAAATTATGTTTTTATTGTTAGGGAAAATAAAGATATTTTCAGCATTGATTTTACAAACTGCGTCTGCAATATCCGACGCGCTTGGATTCATAGTTTGACCACCTTCGATAACTTGGTCAACCATCAAATCTTTAAATATTGCCGTTAAACCTTCGCCCGAGCAAATTGCAAGCATACCCATAGGTTTCTTTTCTGCTTGATATTTTTTAATAAGAGCACGGTTTTGTTCAAGCATATTTTCAATTTTAATTTTATCAATTTCACCAAGTTCTAACGCCCTTGTCAACGCGCGACCTGGATTGTTTGTGTGTACGTGCACTTTAATAAACTCTAAATCGCCAATAACAAGCACACAATCACCGATTGTAGATAAATATTCCCTTAATCTATCAATATCGGCAAGAGTAGTCTTCTTTTTAATATTAATTATGAAAAATTCAGTACAATAACCAAATTCTATCGTTCCTAAATTTAAAATGTCGGCATGTTCAAGCGAAACGTCTTCTTTTTTAACTTCAATTATAGGTTCCTCACCTTCAACTTCTTCGCCTAAAATTGCCTTTTGCATACCACGATAGATAGTTAAAAGACCCATACCACCACTATCAACTACGCCTGCTTTCTTTAATACAGGCAATAATTCAGGCGTTAAATTTAAAGCCTCTTCACCCTTTTCAACTAATTCTGCAAAAAAATCTTCAAAATACTTGCATTTCGTTTGAACGGCGTATTCCGAAATCATTCTAGATACGGTAAGCATAGTGCCTTCCATAGGTTTTTGAACGGCACTATAAGCAATATCCGTCGCACATTTTAACGCTTTTGCAAAGGTTTTTACGTCGGCTTCTTGCTCTTCTTTAAGTACCGAGCAAAGACCACGGAATACTTGTGAAGTTATTACGCCACTATTACCCCTTGCCCCTTTTAACACGCTTTTAGAAACAGTTTCGGCAATTTCGCTTAAACTGTTTGATTTACAACCTTTAAGTTCTATAATTGCAGATTTTAAGGTAAGCGCCATATTTGTGCCCGTATCCCCGTCTGGTACTGGAAACACGTTCAACGAGTCAATTTTATCTCTATTTATATCTAAAAGTTTTGATGCATTAGTTACCATTTTGGCAAACGTTGCACCGTTAATTGTTTTAATCAAAATATTCTCCCTTACACGATTAAAGTTTAACGCCCGTTATATTAACGTTTACAGTATCAACTACCATACCCGTAAATTTTTCAGTTTTATACTTAATTGCGTCCTTTAAAGATTCGGCAACGGCAGCAATTGATACACCAAATTTTATAACTACGTATACGTCGATATAAATTCTATCGTCAACCGTTACAATTTTTACGCCTTTAGTCGTGTTATTTTTCTTTAACAAAGAAGCAAGACTATCCGTTAATTTAACCGAAACTAATTCAACGATACCGTAACATTCTAACGATGCACGTGCTACTACTTTTGATATTGCATTATCTGATATTGAAATTTTACCGTAAGCATTACTCGTTTTTACAGCCATAGTTTACTCCTTATATATTTTCTTTTTTTATTTTACTATAATTCCTATAATTTTGCAACAAATTTTAGAAACTTTAACATTTTTTTATAAATTGTTTATTTTAATTAATAATTTATAGTCAAAACACTTGCATTTTTTTACAATAAATGATATATTATTTATGCTGAATTTATCAATTCGTATGGAGGTACAGTTATGTCTAAAGTTTGCAGTGTTTGTGGTAAAGGTAAGTTATCTGGTAATTTAGTAAGCCACAGTAATCGTAAAACTCCACGCTTATATAACGCTAACGTTCAAAAAGTAAGAGTTGTTAACAATGGTTCAATTTCTTCTGAATACGTTTGCGCTCGTTGTCTTAAGAGCAAAAAAGTTGAAAGGGCTTAAGAGTTTAAACGTTTAAGTACGGTGTGCTATTTGGTACACCGTTATTTTCGTTAAATTACTATTTTATTAATATCTCACACTGAAAGTGAGCGCTTATTTTACAGGTGAAAAAATGATTAATGATTTTGAAAAAGTATTAATTAGCAAAGAACAATTAAATGCAAAAATTAAAGAAATGGCCGACCAAATTAGTAACGACTATAAAGGCAAAACTCCACTTTTTATTTGCATTTTAAAAGGCAGTATATTTTTTACGGTAGATTTATTAAAAAATTTAACTATTCCTGCTCAAATTGAGTGTATGACTGTTTCAAGTTACAACTCTGACACAAAGTCTTCGGGCGAAGTTAAAGTTGTTAAAGATTTAAACGTTTCAATTAATGGTAAAGACGTTATTATCGTTGAAGATATAGTTGATTCTGGCAATACTTTATCTTATTTAAAACGCCTTTTACTTCAAAGAGAGCCTGCATCACTTAAAATTTGCACGCTACTTGATAAGCCGGAAAGAAGACGCGCTGAAATCGACGTTGATTATACGGGCTTTGCAATCCCCGACGAATTTGTTGTTGGTTACGGTTTAGATTATGCCGAAAACTACCGTCAACTTGACCAAATCTACGTTTTAAAAAGACAAGTTTACGAAAAAAATTAATTTTAATTAACAAAAAAACGCAAGTCTTACTGTTCTTCTCTTAGAGATTTTAATTTAAGATAAAAGCATAGCGCACTATACTTCGCAAATGCGAAATGTAGTGCGCTTTTTTTATCCACAAAAGATAGAGATACTAAGTTATATTTTTAGCCTTGTGGCTAAAAGTTATATTGCTTATTTATAAGCAGTTATATTTTGGCTATGCCAAAGTTATATTAAACAAATCCTTAACTTGCCGTAAGGCAAATAAAACTGCCGTAGGCAATAACACTTGTCGTTAGACAAATATCACAAATCCACAAGGATTTATTTAGTTGACGCAATTCCCTACGGGAAGAGCGACTTACTTGCGTTTTTTTATATCATTTTATAAAGCGTTTATAGTTAAAAATATTATAAGCGATAAAATAATTGCCGATAACAATTGAAAAATTGTAGTTAAAATATTAGATTTATTTTTTTTCATAATTACCTCACTTTTGACCGAATAAGTCTTGCCAGTAGAAATCTTTTAACACTTTGCGCAACATTTCCGAATCTGCGTATCTTGTTATTTTACCTGCTTTTGCATAAGATATAATACCCGTTTCTTCCGATACGATTATCGTCGTCGCATTGATAGTTTCGGTAATACCGATACCTGCCCTGTGCCTTGTACCTAAATCTTTAGGCAAGTCGGTTGCTTGTGATAACGGCAAGAAACAACCTGCCGAAGTAATTTTATTGCCTTGAATTATCATAGCACCATCGTGAAGTGGAGTTTTTGGAAAAAATACGCTTTCAATAAGCGAACTTGAAATTATCGAGTCAATTTTTACACCACTATTTAAAACGTTGTCTGGCACTTTTGTGTTACATAAAACTATTATTGCACCAACGTCGTTTTTAGACATATTTTGTACTGCTTTTATAATTTCGTTAATATTATTATTTGCCGTTTGCGCCAAGTTTTTATCAATTGCCGTTTCGTTAAATTGCGCTTTAGGTAAATATGGTTTCCACGTCGTCCTTTTAATTTCCGACGCGTACAAAACAACTATACCCAAAACAAAAAGTAGTATTAAAAGTAAATAAGTTATAGGCTCGCTACCAAGTAATAAACAAATTATACTAACCGATATTGAATATAACGTAAAAATTACGACAATTCCACCTGCATTATTTTTAAACAACACGCCGAATACTAAATAAACTATTAAAAATATTAGCGCAAATTCAACGATATATAATAAATACGAATTAGAAAAATTGTTTATTATATTCGTTATTGAGTTTTGAAATATTGTAATCAATTTTTCCATATCAATCCCCCATGACAATATTTAAAATCGAATTAAATAAAACGTCAGTCAAAGCAATTTTCCCACTTTTAAAAGCAAGGTCGTAACTTGAAAGTTTATCGACTATACTTTTTAACCTTTTTGGAGTAAACTTCTTGGCTTGCTGTCTTGCTTTCTTTACTGCATACTCGTGCACCGATAAACTTTTAGCAAGTTGACTATCACTCGCCACGCTAATTAACGAATAAAAAAGTTTTCTAAAATGATAATAAATTGAAATAAACAATTTTTGTTTATCTTCATTTTTAGTAAGCATATTTTTTAACGTTTGGTAGGCTTTATCGGCTTTGCCGTTTGCAATATATTCGGCAAGTTCGTATATTTGATAATCTTGGTCTTTAGTAACTACCGTTTCAACTGCACTTAACGAAATTTCACCTTCGCCGTCGCAATAAGCAATAAGTTTTTGAGTTTCTAAATCAATTTTAGACATATCGTACGAACAAAACTCACATAAAAATTCTATAACGTTGGACTGTACTACTAAACCCTTTTCTTTTGCTTTATTTCTAACGAATAAAGTTATTGCGCTTAAATCAAGTTTTTTGCAATCAACAATTTCAACGTCTTCAATCTTTTTTAAATTTTCATTGTTTTGAGAATTTATTATAATTAAAACCGTTGTATCAACCTTTTCACAAAAAGCACGTTTTAATATTTTGTTTTTTAATTCTTGCGCAGTTGGATAAAACTCCCTAACGACAACGAAACGTTTTTCACTCATAAACGGGTAACTTTGCACTGCCGTTAAAAAAGTTTCCGGGTCGCTTTTTAATTCGTCACTTGTAAATAAATTTAAGTTTAAATCGGGTTGACTTAAAAGGGCGTTTTTTAATATAGTATACGCATTTTCCCTTAAATACGCGTCTTCACCCGTAATTAAATAAATTCGCTTTATATCACCGTTTGCAAGACTTTTCTTAAGTTCTTGAAATTTCACTATAAATACCTCGTATTTATTCTATCATTTTTTAGTAAAAATTGCAATACTTAAAGGCAAACATTAATTAAATTTTTATAGCAAAAATATCTCCGTTTACGTTAACGGCGACAAAAGTTAAAATAAAGATTAAAATTAATAAAGATACTATAAAAATTTTTTCACCTTTAGTTAAATTTATTTTATTAGCAGTTATTATTGAAAGTAAATAGTAAGGAATTTTACTGCTTTTAAAAACCACGTCTTTAATATAAAAATGGTCTACGTAAACTGCACCTACTAAATAATTTATCCCTTTAATTAAAAGATGTGGAATAATTAAAAAACCGTTAAACGGGATTATTAAGGTTAATATTACGCCTATTAGCGCAAAAGGATATATTATCGATATCAACGGAATTATTAAAAAATTAAAAATAGAAGCAAACAGCGATACTCCGTTAAAATAATCTAAAACGACGGGTAAAGTAATAAAAAATGCAACTAAATAAGTTGACAAACCCCTTGCAAATTTTGCAGGTAAAAACTTTTCAAACATACGTGTTACGGTAGGCGAAACGAAAACAATTCCAAAATATGCAACGAAAGATAAAATCGTACCGTACTTAATTAAATTAAACGGATTTATTAATAATATTATTAATAGCGCTATAAAATAAGTATTTAATTTGTCGTTTTTAAAGGAAAATGAAATTGCAAATTTTGATACTAAAATAATGACGAGCGCCCTAACTGACGACGATGAAAACCCACAAAAGGTTACGTATAAAAATAGTATAACTAAACTAATAAAAAAAGATTTTTTACCCTTAATTTTAAAAAGGGACAAAATAAAGATAACAAGCGTGTATAAAAAACCAACGTGTAAGCCCGATACTGCAAAAATATGCGAAACGCCTAATTTTCTAAAATTAGTCATTTGGTCTTGATACATAACGTATTCTTCGCCTGTAATAAGCGCGTAAATTACGCCTGCAGTTTCCGGCACTAACTTTATTAAATTGTTTTGAATTTTTCTTTTTAATTTTCCAGTAAAATCTGTGGGATTAGATACTTCTAAAAGAGAAGTATTTGAAGTTTTATAAGAATAACCGTTTCGTAAAATTGATAAATAATCGTTAAAATTTGTTGGAGAATAATTCGTTAGCGAAGTTTTAAATTTTATAACGCTACCCGTATATACTGCGTCAACAGTGTAAAAGTAAAAATTTAGTTTTAATTTTTCATTACTTTCTTTTATATAACCTTCAACGGTAACGCCGTATAAATCTTCTAAGTCAACCGTTCGTGTTAACAAGTTGATTTCAGTAATTTTGCCACTTACTATAACTTCTTCATATTCGGCGTTATTGCAATATAAAACGGATTTTCCTTTATTAAAAATTAGGACGCTTGACGTTATAAAAACTATAAAAGCAAGTAAATAAGTTATTACTGCTTTTAATTTTCGTCTAATAAAAAATAAGACGCTAAAAATTAATAGATAAATTATTGCAAAAAGAATAAAATAATTTATTCCAAAATAACCACTTACTATGCCTGAAAGTATACCAAGTACGAGTGAACAAGTTATTATTAAAATAGGTCTAAAATTAAATCTATTCATTAAACGATATACACTACGTCTTCTTTTGCAATTAATACGTTACCACCAAACTCTTTACACTCGTTTTCTACGTCAATATCGGCGTTGGTTGGATAAAAATGCGTTATAACCGTTTTAACGCCACTTTCTTTTGCAATTTCACACACTTGCTTTATCGACATATGTGGCTTACCGTCGGCGTAATCTTTTTGTAAAAACGCTCCGTCTAAAAAGGCTAAAGACGCTCCTTTAATTAAATTATATATATTTTCGTTTATAGTCGTATCACCCGAGTATGCAAATACTTTATTATTATTTTTAATTTTT
>JAZRCS010000043.1:0-6950 GCA_045659885.1 Christensenellaceae bacterium | reverse complement strand
CTATTAATACGTTTCTTTATTTGAATTTAAAGCTGTATACGTTATTGCACCTACAAGCGCTAATACAGACATTACAAGCCATACGATACAACTTGAGCCGATTGTAAGTTTTACAGTTTCAAAAATTGCACCGTTTTCTGCCAAAAATGAAGTAACGCTTGCTACGAAAATTATTGTAATTATCATATTTACTAACGCTAATATAGAAGAAAAAATTGACAATGTTAAAGCGCCTTTTCCTTTACAATTATCATTGAAAATACCATCAAGGAAGAATTTTAAAGAATATGCAAATAATCCTAATAAGGCGATAGTTATAATATTTGATACAAGCGTTATAATTACACCACCTTCAAGCTCGGTTGCCATCGTTGAACTTGTAGCGTAAGGAACTAACGCCTTTAAAAGAACAGAAGATGAAAAAGCAACGTTAATAAGCGTTCCGTCTTCTTCGCCAACTATTGAAACAAAACTACTTTTTGAAATTACTGCCACAAATACTAACACAGCGCCAAGTACTGCAGGAATAAACTTTTTAAGATTTTTTGCCGAGTAAAATCCTTTGCCTTTTTTAAGTTGTGCAAGTATGATAGAAGCTACTAACAATATTGTGCCTAACACTACACCAACAACGCTCGCTCCAGAAATGCTTAAGTTATAAGAAACAGAAGATTCAATGATATTATTAAAACGATATTCAATATGTGCTTTTACAAAAACGTCTTGCGCTAATACGAATACTGTAAATATAAACGAAACAAACGATGTAATTGCGTATTTATAACCTTTTGAAGATTGTTTTTTACATAACGCCTTAACACCTTCAATTATACCTAACGGAGTAACAATTGCTTGTATTATAAAGTTTAAAATAATTACTACTAAACAAATTATATTACTAACGTTAAGCGTAGAAATACCAAATTGATAGTTAAGACTGCTTACGTTTGAAATTGCAGACATAAGTTCTTTTGTATCTTTAAAACTTTGGCCAAAATAATAAAATACGTCGTAATTAGTAGTAGTTACAGTTTCGTTTAAAACAGTTGAAACGCTGTTGCCGATAAAGAAAGTGCATATAAATAAAAGAATAAGCGCACCTATATAAATTATAGGGTTAGAAATTCTTTCAATAGTACTTAAAACTGCACCTGCATTTGCAGAAGATTTTTCTTTATTAGGTGATTTGGTCGTTGCAATTTCTTCAACTATACTGCCACACTTAGCGCAAAATTTACCTTCAACTAACTCACCACAAGTAGCACAAACTTTTTTACCGTCTACACGAGTACCACAATAGGTACAAAACGTTACAGCGTCGTCAATTATTTTTTCGCATTTTGGACAAGATTTCTTCCCGTCTGCCCTTGAACCACATGAAACACAAAACGTTCCACCTTCAGGAATAATTGCCCCACATTTTTTACATTCCATAAGTAAGTATTCTCCTTTAGTTAAATTAAAATTATTATATGATACATATTTGTATTAGTCAAGCAAAATGATACATTTTTGTATAAACTAATAATATGAACACTTTTAGAAACAATAATATCGCCGAAATGCGAAAAGAGAAAAATCTTTCACAACGACAATTAGCAAATTTAATAGGAACAAGCCAAGCAAACTTATCACGCTGGGAGCAAGGCTTAATTGAGCCAAGCATTATTGAGTGTTGGAAACTTGCCGACTTTTTTGACGTTTCAATCGACGTTATTTGTGGAAGAAAGGAATATTGATTTTATATTTTTAAATAGTTGTTTTTTTAATTAAAAAACTCTCACGACTGTGAGAGTTTTATTTTTAAATTGTTAGTCTATTTCAACTTGTATTAAAGGCTTAGAAACAAGCAGTTCAAGGCTCGCAAAGTTTACGGGGTGAGACTAACCTTGTTGGTTGTCGAAGTCCGTAAACAAAGCAGTAACGCAGAAATGAGCAGTTTATAAGGTTTTAATCCAGTTAAACGTATCTTCAATAATAAGGCGTTAGTTACAAGTTAGGCAAGGCTCTTGCTTTTTAACGGGCGAGATAGACCTTGTTGGTCATCGAAGTCGGTAAAAAGCAAAGAAACAACGCATAACGCAGTAAATAACGGATTATTTAACTGGGTAAACCCAGTTAAATAAGTCTTCCTTATTTCCCCATTGAATACCTGTCAACGTATCGTATAAATATTGTGTTGTTTGACCGATTTCACCGTTATTGATTGTGAATTTTTCGTCGTTGTAGCAAAGTTCACCGATAGGTGAAACGACTGCCGCCGTACCACAACCCCACGCTTCTTCAAGCGTGCCTTCTTTTAATGCAGTTGCAAGTTCGTCAATGCTTAAAAGTCTTTCACTAACTTTATAACCTTTAGAATTTAAAAGTTCGATAATAGACTTTCTCGTAATACCTGGAAGAATTGAGCCTGAAAGCATAGGCGTGATAATTTCGCCGTTAATTTTAAACATAACGTTCATAGCGCCTACTTCTTCAATATATTTACGTTCAACGCCGTCAAGCCATAAAACTTGTGAATAACCAAGTCTTTCAGCCCTTTCGCCAGCACGGTTACTTGCAGCGTAGTTACCACCACACTTTGCTTCGCCAGTACCACCACGAACGGCTCTTACGTCTTGAGATTCTATCATTATTTTTACAGGGTTTAAACCTTCTTTATAATAACTACCAACAGGTGAAGTTATAATAACGAATTTTGCATTTTTAACTGCGTGTACGCCTAAACTTTCGTCGTTACCAAACATAAATGGACGAATATATAACGACGTACCTTTTGAATATGGTACCCAGTCTTTTTCAAGTTCGATAAACTTTAACAAACAGTCTAAAGCAATTTCTTCAGGTATTGTAGGTAAACACATTCTTTCAGCCGAACGGTTCATTCTTCTAATATTTTCAAGTGGTCTAAAAAGTTGAACTTCGCCGTCTGCTCTTCTATACGCTTTTAAGCCTTCAAAAATTTCACTACCGTAGTGTAAAACGGTTGACGCTGGGTGAATATCTAATCTACCAAAGGGTACTATTCTTGCATCGTGCCAACCTTTATCTTGAGAATAGTCCATAATAAACATATGGTCGGTAAAAAATTTACCAAAACCAAGCGTGCTTTCGTCAGGTTTTACTTTAGGGTTATTAGTTTTTGTAATCTTTATTTCCATAATAATCTCCTTAAAAATCTCTACCTAATTTCATTGCGTTAAGGTTAACTTCAAGCATATCGGCATGTTTTGCAGAAATAACTTTCGTTAAAGCACTATTTACGCTTGCTTCATTTTCAAAAGCGCCCGTTTCTTTTAAAACTTTACCCATAATTATCATATTAGCAAGTTTATCAATTTTATTGTCTGACGCTAATTTAGTTGCAGGTACGTAAAATACTTTTACGTCGGTACGGTTAACCTTTCTTTCAACTAATGAAGAGTCAACGAAAATCATACCACCACTTACAACCTTATCTTCGTATAAATCTAACGAAGGCAAGTTCATTGCAATTAAAACGTCAGGATTAGATACGATAGGAGAGCCAACGGGAGCGTCGCTTATAATAACGCTACAGTTTGCCGTACCACCACGCATTTCTGGACCGTAAGACGGTAACCAACTTACGTTTTTGCCATCGGTTAAGCCTTTGTATGCTAATACTTTACCCGAAAATAATATACCTTGTCCACCAAAACCAGCAAATAAATATTTAACAGTACTCATAATTTTACTCCTTATTTACTTGACCTATCTTTATATACGCCGAGTGGATAGTATGGAATCATTTTTTCGTCAATCCACTTTAACGCGTCTTTAGGAGTTAAACCCCAGTTAGTAGGACAACTTGATATTACTTCTACAAGTGAAAAACCCTTTTTGTTAATTTGATTTTCAAATGCTTTTTTGATTGCTTTTTTAGCGTTTCTAATATTTTTAACGTTGTTTACTGCAACCCTTTCAAGATATTCAGGTCCGTCAAGTTGTGAAAGCATTTCACAAACTTTGATAGGATAACCACAATGACTTGTATCTCTACCGTAAGGTGAAGTTTGAGTAACTTGACCAGGGAGAGAAGTTGGAGCCATTTGTCCACCCGTCATACCGTAAATAGCATTGTTTATAAAGATTATAGTTATATTTTCATTTCTTGCTGCAGAGTGTACAGTTTCTGCCATACCGATTGACGCTAAATCGCCGTCGCCTTGGTAAGTGAAAACTATATTGTCGGGATTTGCCCTTTTAACACCCGTTGCAACGGCTGGCGCTCTACCGTGTGCGGCTTCAACCATATCACAATTAAAATAATCGTACGCCATAACTGCGCAACCTACGGGCGCAATACCTATAGTTTTGCCTTCAATTTGAAGTTCGTCGATAACTTCGGCTACTAAACGGTGAACTATACCGTGAGTACAACCAGGACAATAATGTAAAGACACGTCTGCAAGTGCTTTTGGTTTATCAAATACTACCATTATTTATTACCCCCATTTGCTTTAATAATTGCTTCTAAAACTTGTTCTGGCGTTGGAATCATACCACCCGAACGATTGCAAAGCGTTACAGGTGCTTTGCCGTTAACTGCCAAGCGTACGTCTTCAATCATTTGACCCATTGAAAGTTCAACTGATATAAAGGCTTTAACTTTGTCTGCAACCTTTGAAATAACTTCAGTAGGGAAAGGCCATAAAGTAATAGGTCTAATAAGTCCTACTTTTATACCTTGCTTTCTTGCTTCGTTAATAGCGTTCTTTGCTACCCTTGAGGCAATACCGAACGCAACGATACAAATTTCTGCATCTTCTGTTAAGTATTCTTCATACATAACTTCATTTTGTTTAATTTGTTCGTAACGAGCGTATCTATCAAAGTTAGTCTTTTCAAGTTGGTCTGGCTTTAAGTATAAAGAGTTTACAACGTTGTGTTTTCTTTGTAATTTAGTTCCAGTAACTGCCCAAGGTTTTTCAATTTGTGGCTTAATATCAAAGTCTAACGATACTGGTTCCATCATTTGTCCTAAAGTACCGTCGGCTAAAATCATTGTAGTCATACGATATTTGTCGGCAAGGTCAAAACCTTTTACCGTTAAATCAGCCATTTCTTGAACTGATGCCGGTGCTAAAACTAACATATGAAAGTCACCGTGTGCAGTGCCTTTAGTTGCTTGGAAATAGTCTGATTGAGAAGGTTGAATACCACCAAGACCTGGACCACCCCTTTGTACGTTTACTATTAAAGCAGGTAAATCAGCGCCTGCTAAATAAGATAAACCTTCGCCTTTTAAAGAAATTCCTGGACTTGACGAACTTGTCATAACTCTTAAGCCTGCCGCTGAAACGCCGTATACCATATTGATAGCAGCAATTTCACTTTCAGCTTGTAAGAAAGTTCCACCTATTTTAGGCATTTTTTTAGACATATACGCCGCAATTTCAGTTTGTGGAGTTATAGGATAACCAAAATAATGCCTACAGCCTGCCATAATAGCCGCTTCGCTTATTGCTTCATTACCTTTCATTAAAACTTTATCTGCCATAATATCACCTTTCTACCTTTATTATACAATCAGGACACATCGTTGCGCAAAATGCACATGCGATACACGCATCTTTATTTACTGCTTCAACGGGGTGATGCCCTTTAGCATTAATTTTGTCCGTTGCTAAGGCTAAAACGTTTTTAGGACAAACGTCTACGCAAAGCCCACAACCTTTACATTTATCTGTATTAAAAGTTAAATTAGCCATAATACACATCTCCTTATATTTTCTTTTGCATCGTAAGTGGATACAAATTATCTATTTTATTTTTTAAATTTTCATATAAACTTTTATCAACGCTTGTAAACTTTAAAGGCAAGTTTACCTTTTTACAAAATTCATTTGCAAAAGTCATTGAATTTAAAACGTCTTGACAAGTCGTTTCAAGTCCTAAATTAGAGTTATTTATAACCCCAGTGAACTTTAATTTGCAAGCGTTTTCAATTTCTTGCATTACTTCTAATGCAGAATCAACGTCCCTTGTTAAAGGCCTAAATTTGTTTATTACGTAAAACATATCGTAGTCTTCTTGGCTAATACTTGGAGCAAGTCTACCAAGCGCTAACGCTCCCCTTTCGTCGCCACCAACGTCTAAAATTGAATACAATTCTTTATCGTCGGTAACCGAGTACATATCTTGTGGCAAAGCAGGAATATCTACGTTTGAATTAGCGTATGCCGAACAAATTAATCTAATACCTTTTTCATTAAACAAGGTTTCACTATCTTTAGTTCTAAAATATGGGTTTACGATATCGATATCACATATTGCAACCTTAATACGTTGCTTTTTTAAATCAACAACCATATTGACTGCTATATTAGTTTTACCACTACCGTAATGACCAGATATAATCGTTATTCTTTTAAATTCCATTTTACACTTTTATTTTTATTTTGTAAAGTTATAATTAAGTTATAACTTAATAATTGTTGCCTGTTTAGCCTATCACACCATTTTTTAAAGACTTAGAAACAAGCAGTTCAAGGCTCACACTTTTATTGTTTTAAGCATTTAGTAGCAAGCAAGACAAGGCACACGACGGCGAAACGCTGAAATAGACCTTGTTAGTCATTGTAGCCAAAAATATTAAAATATTTTTACCAAGCCTATTTATAGCACGGTTTTAAAGACTTAGAAACAAGTTAGACAAGGCTCTTGCATTTTTACGGGTGAGATAGACCTGTTAGGTCATCGAGGCCGAAAAAATGCAAAGAAACGCAGTATAACGCCGTTTATAAGGCTTTAAAGTTTGTTTATGTAAGAAACAAATTAGAAACGAGTGGGCTAGGCTCGACACTAAGACACGGATACAATAGACCTTGTTGGTCATTGTAATCGTGGATTAGTGGCAGTTAACGACGCCCAACGAAGTTTATAGTTTGTTTCTTTGGATTTTACCACTTATAGTCTTTGGCAATTGC
>JAZRCS010000042.1:0-17477 GCA_045659885.1 Christensenellaceae bacterium | reverse complement strand
AAAAACGGTGAAATTATCCCTTATACTGCAATGAGTTTATCTCTCACTTTCGACCACAGAGCGTTAGACGGTGCTCCTGCTGGTAGGTTCTTAAAAGAACTTAAAGAATATCTTGAAAACTTTACTTTTAACCTTTTGGCTGAAGGTAACATTTAAGGAGAAATTATGGAAATTTATGATTTAGTCGTTATCGGTGGTGGTCCTGCCGGTTATCTTGCTGGCGAAAGGGCTGGACACGCCGGTTTAAAAACGGTTGTTATTGAAAAAAGAGAATTTGGTGGCGTTTGCTTAAACGAAGGTTGTGTTCCAAGTAAAACTTTCTTAAACAGCGCAAAAGTTTTAGATTACGCTAATCACGCGTCAAATTACGGCGTTAAAATCGACGGCACTGCTACCGTTAATCAAAAAGAAGTAGTAGAAAGAAAAAACGGCGTAGTTAAAATGCTTGTTTCTGGCGTAAAAGGTCAACTTAAAAGAAATAAAGTTAAAACTATTAAAGCAGAAGCCTATATCGAAGGCAAATGCGACGAAGGTTTTTCTATTAAAGCAGGCGAAGAAAAAATTATCGCTAAAAGACTTATTATCGCAACGGGTTCTACTCCTGTAGTTCCACCTATTCCTGGTCTTAAAGAAAATATTGAAAATGGTTTAGTTATGACTAATAGGGAAATTTTAGATTTAGAATTTATCCCTAAAACTCTTACAGTTATCGGTGGTGGCGTTATCGGTCTTGAAATGGCAAGTTATTTTTCTTCTGTCGGCACTAAAGTTACGGTAGTTGAAATGCTTAATAAAATTGCCGGTCCTACTGAAAACGAAATTTCTTCTATATTACAAAAATCACTTGAACAAAAAGGCGTTGTATTTAAATTAGGCGCAAAAGTTACGGCTATTGAAAGCGACGGCGTAGTTTACGAAAAAGATGGCAAAACTGAAAAAATTCTTAGTGAAAAAGTTTTACTTTCTATCGGTAGACGCGCAGTTACTCAAGGCTACGGTTTAGAAAACATCAACGTTTATTTAGAAAGAGGCGCAATCGTTACCGACGAACAAATGAAAACTAACGTTGCAAACGTATACGCTTGTGGCGACGTAAACGGTAAAATTATGCTTGCTCATACTGCCTATAGAGAGGCTGAAGTTGCAATCAATACAATTTTAGGTAAAAAAGACGCTATGAGATATAACGTTATTCCTTCAGTTATCTACACTAACCCTGAAGTTGGTAGCGTAGGTGAAACTGAAGAAAGCGCAAAACAAAAAGGTCTTGAAGTTAAGTGCGTAAGCATTCCACTTACTTACTCTGGCAGATACGTTGCTGAAAACAGCCACCTTGACGGTATTTGCAAACTTATCGTAAACGTTAAAACGAATACTTTAATAGGCGCGCATATCATAGGTAGTTACTCTGGCGAATATATCGCTAACGTATCAAGTATGATTGATTTAGAAGTTGATATTGAAAATATCAAAAAACTCGTATTCCCACACCCTACGGTTTGTGAAATAATACGTGAAGCAATATTCCAAATTTAAAGGAGAAGAAAAATGAGTAAACAATTATTCGTAGACCCTATAGAACTTCGTAAACCGGGAAAAATTACTTTTGAAGATATCCCCGTTAATCAATATAATAAAACTATAGAAGACGAAAAGAAAAACTTTACAAACGACGAATTCGTGCGTATCTTTAACGATATTGCCGTTCTTCGTGAATTTGAAAGTATGATTATGGATATTAAAGTAAAGCAAGAATATCAAGGCTTTAAAACTAACTATCCTGGTCCTGCTCACCTTTCTATCGGTCAAGAAGCGGCTGCCGTTGGTCAAGCCTACCACCTTGATTTAGACGATATGACTTTCGGTTCACACAGAAGCCATAGCGAAGTTTTAGCAAGGGGTTTAAATTCAATTTACAAACTTCCTGACGATAAACTTTACCAAATCATGAAAGACTTTATGGGTGGCGAAACGCTTGCTCCCGTAGAAAAAATTAATAAAACTGGTAACGTTAAAGATTTAGCAGTAGACTTCTTACTTTACGGCTTTATGAGTGAAATATTTGCAAGAAAAACTGGTTTCCATAGAGGTATGGGTGGTTCAATGCACGTATTCTTCTTACCGTTTGGTATCTACCCTAACAACGCTATCGTTGGTGGTGCTGCTCCCGTTGCGCTTGGTGCTGCTCTTTACAAAAAGAACAACAATAAACCTGGTATCGTTATTAGTAACCTTGGCGACGGCTCGGTTGGTTGTGGCGTAGTTTACGAATCAATGAACTTTGCATCTATGGACCAAATTAATAAACTTTGGGAAAAGAAAGGTGGTCTTCCTATATTATTTAACTTCTTTAACAACAGTTACGGTATGGGTGGTCAAACTCGTGGCGAAACTATGGCTTACGACTTCTTAGCAAGACTTGGCGCTGGTATTTCTCCAACACAACTTCACGCTGAAAGAGTTGACGGTTTTAACCCACTTGCCGTTATAGAAGCAATGAAGAGAAAGAAGGAATTGTTATTAAAAGGCGAAGGCCCTTGTCTTATGGACGTTGTTACTTACCGTTTTGGTGGTCACTCACCTTCTGACGCTATGAGTTATAGAACTCAAGAAGAAGTTAACGCTTGGAAGGAATTTGACCCACTTGTAACTTATAGAAAATCACTTGTTGACGCTAAAGTTGCAACAGACGGTTCGTTTGACGATATTTTAGGCTCTATTAAAGAAAGAATGCTTAAACTTTGTCGCCTTGCATCTGACACGACGGAATCTCCTTACCTTGACTTTAAGGCTGACCCTTATTACGTTGAAAACTTAATGTTCTCTAACGGTCAAGTTGAAAGCATGGACGCTCGCCCTGTTGAAGTTGGCAAAGACGTTAAAATAACTATGGAAGAAAATCCAAGAGTTAAACAAATTGCTGGTAAAATTCGTTATGCTTTCGACGAAAAAGGCGCTCCTGTTTCTAACTTAAAACGTTACAATATTCGTGACGGTTTATTTGAAGCAATTATTGATAGATATTATAAAGACCCTACGCTTACTTCTTACGGTGAAGACGTACGCGACTGGGGTGGCGCGTTTGCAGTTTATAAAGGACTTACCGAAGCGTTACCATATCACAGATTATTCAACTCGCCTATTAGTGAAGCGGCTATCGTTTCAAGCGCAGTAGGTTACGGTCTTTGTGGTGGTAGAGTTATCGTCGAACTTATGTACGCTGACTTTATGGGTCGTGCTGGTGACGAAATATTTAACCAACTTGCAAAATGGCAAGCAATGAGTTCTGGTATTTTAAAAATGCCTGTAGTATTAAGAGTTTCGGTTGGTTCTAAATACGGTGCGCAACACTCTCAAGACTGGGTTGCACTTCCTGCACACGTTCCTGGACTTAAAGTTTGTTTCCCTGCAACTCCTTACGACGCTAAAGGTTTAATGAACGCTGCCCTTAACGGAACTGACCCTGTTATCTTCTTTGAAAGTCAAAGAATTTACGATAAAGGTGAAGAATTCCACACTGAAGGCGTTCCACAAGGTTATTATGAAATTCCACTTGGCGAACCAGATATTAAACGCGTAGGTAGCGATATTACTATTTTAACTATCGGCGCAACTTTATATAAAGCAGTTGAAGCGGCTAAAATTCTTTCTGAAAAATACGGCATAGAAGCCGAAATTATCGACGCAAGAAGCGTTGTTCCGTTTAACTACGAAAAGGTTGTTGAATCGGTTAAAAAGACGGGTAGAATTATTTTAGCGTCTGACGCTTGTGCAAGGGGTTCTATCCTTAACGATATGGCTACTAACATCACTAACCTTTGCTTTGACTATTTAGACGCTCCTCCTGTCGTTTGTGGTGCTAAAAACTGGATTACTCCACCGTATGAATTCGACGCCGAATTCTTTCCACAAGCAAACTGGATTATCGACTATATCAACGACAAAATTCTTCCACTTAAAGGACACGTTAGCACTACTAACACTTCTCATGCAGAATTTATTAGAAAGTCTAAAAAAGGCGTTTAATTAAAAATTAATTAACTATAATAGCCTATTATCTTTGCAAAAAGCACTTATAGTGGGCTATTTAACTATTTTTATGAAAAGTTTTAAGTTTATTTTATCAAACCAAACTAATCCACAATTTAATATTGCATCCGAAGAATATCTTTTAAAACAAACGACGGATTTTTATATTTATTTATGGCGAAATGAAAAAAGCGTTATCGTGGGAAATAATCAAAACACAATTTTAGAAGTTGATTTAAAAAAGGCAAGTAGCGACGGCGTTAAAGTTGTTAGACGTTTGACGGGTGGTGGCGCAGTTTATCACGATACTCAAAATATTTGCTATACCATAATTGCTCCTTATAAAAACGGCGAAGATTATTATAAAAAGTTTACTACGCCCGTAATTAATTACTTAAACGATTTAGGCGTACCTGCAAAATTTTCTGGCAGAAACGATATTACCGTTTGTGACAAAAAAATTTCGGGCAACGCACAAGTCGTTTATAAAGATAGAATACTTCATCACGGAACTATTTTGTTTAACACCGACTTAGACGCTTTGCAAAAAGTTTTAATTCAAAACGACGTAAAAGTTAAGTCTAAAGGAATTAAAAGTATTAGAGCAAGAGTTGTAAACGTAAAAGAATTTATACCAAACTTTACTTGCGACGAATTTTTAAACGGATTAAGTAGTTATTTAAAAAAAGATTTAACGCCATACTCTTTTACTAAAGAAGATATTTTAAGTATAAATAAATTAGTAGAAGAAAAATACTCTACTTACGAGTGGAATATAGGCAAGTCACCTAAAGGCAAGTTAAGAATTGATTTTAAATTACCTTTTGGCACTATGACGTTTACTTTTGATTTAATAGACGGAATTATTAGTAATTTTGAAATATTTGGCGATTATTTTTCTATACAGCCGTTAGACGATATAATTTATAAACTTAACGGACAACAATACACCAAAGAAACGTTTGAAAAAGCCTTTGAAGATATTTCAAATTATATTAAAGGGGCTAACGGACAAGAGATTGTAGATAAAATATTTTCATAAATAAAAAATCTAACGAAGATTAAAACGCACCCCATACTTGGGGTGCATTTCTTTTCGTTAGATTTTTTAATATTTTTTATTAACCGACGAAAACGTCGTCTTTCCACTCGCCTTCTTGCTCTTCGCCGTTAGGTTTTACGCCTATGCCGTAACCGTGGCGTTTACCACTTAACCACTCGCCTTTATATTTTTCACCCGTTGAAAATTCCATTTCGCCGTAGCCGTCGCGCAAATCTTCCTTCCACTCGCCTTCATAATAGCCACCTGTATACCATTTAGATACGCCGTAGCCACAGAATTTGCCGTTTTCAAAGTCGCCTTCATACCAACTGCCCGAGTGATAATTGTACCTGCCCTTGCCGTGCATTTTATCGTCTTTCCACTCGCCGTCGTAAGTGTCTTTATTAGGAGATTCCCAATGACCTTTGCCTTCACGCTTATCTTCTTTCCATTGACCTTTATAATAATAGCCGTTATAGTAAAACATTTCGCCTTCGCCTTGAATTTTACCTTCTACCATAGTGCCTATATAATAACTGCCCGATGGATAAGTGTATTTGCCCGAGCCGTGCATTTTATCCTTTACAAAGTCGCCTTCGTAGGTTGCGTCGTTAGAAAATTTCCTAATCCCTTTACCTTGATATAAACCGTTAACAAAATCGCCTTCGTAATAACCACCACTATGATAAGTGTATTTGCCTTTACCATTTAAAGCGTCGTTTGCCCATCTTCCTTCAAGTTTATCACCGTTTTTATAATACTTTACACCAAAACCTTGAAACTTGCCTGCAAAATGCTCGCCTTCGTATCTATCACCGTTGGCAAAATAGTAAATGCCGTGTCCGTGCATTTTATCGTCTTTCCACTCACCTTCGTATTTATCGCCGTTATCAAAATTATTAGTGCCTAAACCACAAAATTTATCGTCCCTAAATTGACCTATATATTGCTTTCCACTTGGATAAGTGTATATGCCGTCGCCGTGGAATTTATTACCTTTCCAGTCGCCTTTATATTTATCGCCTTTTGACGAATCCCACTCGCCAAAACCTTCCCTTACACCTTTATTATAGTCGCCTTTATAAGTTGCACCCGAATTATAATAATAAATACCAACGCCGTGCAATTCGTCGTCGAAAAATTCGCCTTCGTACCTATCGCCGTTAGAATACGTTAACTTGCCTACGCCACAAAATTTATTGTTTTTAAATTCGCCCTCGTATACCGTGCCACTTTCATATTTATATCTACCTACGCCGTGCATCTTGTCGTCTTTCCACTCGCCTTCATAAACTGCGCCCGTATTCCAGTAAAATATGCCGTAACCATCAGGGTTACCGTTTCTATTTAATTGACCGTCGTAATACCCGTCGTTATACTTTTTAGTAACCATAATTTTCTCCTTAAAAACATTTTAACAAATAATTGCGAAATAGTCAATATTGAAATGATAAGTTATTAAAAATACTATGTCAATGACATAGTATTATCTAATTAAATTTTTTAAATTCTTTTTTTAACCTTTCGACAATCTTTTTTTCCAAACGTGATATGTATGATTGAGATATTCCAAGTAAATCGGCAACTTCTTTTTGCGTCATTTCGTCGCTACCGTCAAGTCCAAAACGTAAGTTCATAATAGTTCTTTCTCTATTAGATAATTTACTAATAGCGTTATATAAAATTTTTCTTTCAACGTTATCTTCAGCGCTTTTGTATACTATGTCGGCGTCAGTACCTAATATGTCTGACAATAATAGTTCGTTGCCTTCATAATCGACGTTTAACGGCTCGTCAAAAGAAATTTCACCTTTGATTTTGCAGGTTTTACGTAAAAACATTAAAATTTCGTTTTCAATACAGCGTGACGCATACGTTGCTAATTTTATGTTTTTATCTATTTTATAGGTGTTTACAGCCTTTATAAGCCCTATTGCGCCTACCGATATTAAGTCGTCTAATTCAATGCCAGTATTATCGAATTTACGAGCAATATAAACGACTAAACGCAAGTTATGTTCAATTAATTCTTTTTTTACGCTTTCTTTACCAGATAGCATTTCAAAAATTTTTTCTTGCTCTTCTTCTTTGGTGTATGCTTTCGGCAAGGCTTCGCTACTATTAGTATAATACAAAGCGCCTTGTTTTAAATTAAAAATTTCTGTTAAAAGTTTTTTAATTAACTTAATTATACCCATAACTACTCTCCTTCAATTAGTGACGGATTTAACAATAACTCGTATTTAACGGCGTCGCAAAAATCGTCATTAGCCCGTCCTATCAGTACGTTATTATATATATTCACTTTTTGCTCGTTATATATCAAAAGTTTATCAATAAAATATATTTTCATTTTACTATCTCCACCTACCGTTTTAATTTGAATATTGCCTGCGTCTTTTAACGTTATATTTAAGTTTTGAATTTTTAAAAATAAGTTTTTAGAGCCTACGATTATAGGTAAACCCGTTTTTGTATCAAATAATCTATTACCACTATCTATAAACCCTAAAACGCTAAATCTTTTACCTTTAACGACTAATATACACTTACGAATAAACGGATTTATGCTTTTAGTTTTTAATAATTTAGTTATTTGATTTTTAAGTACGAAATAAAGCCCGTACATTATTAAAATAGTAAAACCTATAGGAAATGACGCGTCGTAATTTAAAGAAAATCCTTTTTCGTAGTCAACGCTTGATAAATAAAAAATTGCAATTATTACTCCACCTGATAAAAAGGTAAAACCTAAAAAACTTAAAAAAGTTATAAAATACTTTTTTATAGATAAATAACTGCCTGCAACGTAGCACATTAAAAGGGCTAAAACTAATTTTATTATTATTGAATAAACGTTATTTAAATTAAGTAGTGGTATTATTACTGCAACGATAGTGCCTATTATCGACGACATAATAAGTCTAAATTTATTAGTTTTACAATTCGACGCCCTTAAACTTAACGATAAAAGCAAATAATCAATTATTAAATTATCAATTATTACGTATTCGATATACACTACCATTACTTGATTATACTTTTTTACGGCACAAAAAAAAGAGTAACTTTTGTTACAAATTACTCTTTTTTGTCTTAAAATTTAATTTTGGTTGACTATTTCTTTATTAAAGGTTTTTTGTTCGTCTTTTAAATTTGCTAAACTTTTTACCCTTTCTTGCATTTCAGTAGTAAAAGTTGGCTTATTATTAGACGACAAATCTTCACTATAAATAAAATTTTCATAAAGGCTATCGTTTTTACTTATCGTTTGACTACCTACGCTACCCCTACGGGCTATACCTTTTATCTGGTAATTTACAATGCCACCCGTTTTATGAACGAATACGACTTCCCTTATACGCATTTTCGTCGTTGAGCCGATATAAAAACGAAGATTAAGGTTACTGTTTTTGCTATTCTCGTAAATGCAAATCCACCCGTCTTTATCGTTTTGAAGGTCTTTACCCGTTAAAGTAGTTTGGCTTAACAAGGTCATACTCGTTTTTTCTGTAGCATCAATAGCGTTATACAAATAAATATTAGCGTCTTCTTGCATATCCGAAACGTTTATAAGAACGTAACCTAATTCGGAGTTATCTGGTCTTAAATCAATAAATTCGATAACGCTTGACGTTTTTTCAATTTGATAATAAGTTGATGGTCTACCTATTCTATTAATCGATCCGAAAATACCCGAATAACCGAATAGGTGATAACATTTAGGATTATACGGAGCAAACGAGTTAAATAATAATAAAATACTAAATAAAAATAATACTGATGCTAAACTTATTGCCGTTATTTTTACCCATAGTTTAGAAAAAAAGTTTTTCACAATTAAGTCCCCTTCGTAAGTTTTTCAAGTTCTTTAAGGAAGGTAGAAATATCCTTAAACGAACGATAAACCGAGGCAAAACGAACGTAGGCAACTTCGTCTATTTCTTTAAGCCCTGCCATTACCATTTCGCCTATCTCTTTAGAAGATATTTCCTGGTCTAACGAATTATATACCTGTTTTTGAATATCTTCTACAAGTTTTTCAATTTTATACATAGGAACGGGACGTTTTTCACACGCCTTTATTATACCGTTTTTAATTTTGTTTGGGTCAAACGTTTCACGGTTACCACCTGCTTTAATTACAAGAACGGGCGTAGTTTCAACCGTTTCGTAAGTCGTAAATCTTCTACCACATTTGATACATTCACGCCTACGTCTAATCATTGTATTTTCATCTGTCGAACGTGAATCAATAACCTTGCTATCCACGCAACCACAATACATACACTTCATAATTAATTCTCCTTAATAAATATTTTAACATATTTATTACATTTTGCAAGTATTTTTCTATTTTCTTTTAGAGTTTTTTGAAGATAAACTCTTTCTAAACACTTCTTGCCCTTTAATTTTTCTTTTAGTTACGCTTGCATTTTTAGTCTGCGTTTGTTTTTTAGTATTAGTTGAATTTAAAGATGCAAGCACGTAGGCTTCTTTTATTAATTCTTTATTTTTAGGTAGCCTATATTGAAGTAGCGCACGTTGTAACTGTTTTTCTTTATTAGTTGGAACGTATACCTTTTCAAAAGTGTCAGGGTCAACGCCCGTGTAATATATGCAAGTTGAACGAGTCGACGGTGTTGGATAAAAATCTTGAACTTGCTCTGGCATATAATTTATACTTTTTAAATATTCCGTTAATTTAATAGCGTCACTTAAAGTGCAACCTGGGTGCGAAGATATTAAATACGGCACTAAAAATTGCCTTTTGCCTTCCTTTTCGTTAAGTTCTTTATATTTTTTAGCAAAATTAGAATATACCGAAAAAGACGGCTTATTCATAATTTTTAAAGTGTTTTCAGCAATATGTTCGGGCGCAACTTTTAACTGACCACTAATATGATGCCTAATTAAAGTTGGTAAAACCTTTTTGTTTTGGTCGTACGTAATATAATCGTATCTTATTCCACTACGAATAAATATCTTTTTAACCCCTTCGATCTTCCTTGCCTTTTCAAGTAAATTTAAAAATCCCGTATGGTCGACTTTTAAATTTTTACAAGGCTTATAACCTATACAATATTTACCCTTACATACGCCGTGAGTACATTGATTATCACAAGCAGGCTCTCTAAAATTAGCAGAAGGGCCAGATAAATCGTGTATATAACCTTTAAAATCCTTATCTTTAGTTAATAATTCAATTTCTTTTAAAATACTTTCGTCGCTACGTTTTTGAATTCTTCTACCTTGATGATAATTGATTGAACAAAACGAGCAACTACCAAAACAACCCCTATGACTTACTACTGAAAACTTAACTTCTTCAATAGCCTTTATTCCCCCTTCGCTTTCGTAAATAGGGTGATAAGTGCGCATATACGGTAAGTCGTAAACGTAATCCATTTGCTTGATTGAAAGTGGGTACGACGGTTTATTTTGCACTACGATTTGACCGTTTAATTGTTCTTGAAATAATACGTCGGCGTTAATACAGTCGGTATTCATACTTTCGACTTTAAACGAGCGAGCATAATTGATTTTATCTTTTAAAATATCGTTATGCGACGGCAATTCTTTGTAGCCTTTATTTAATAAATCCTGCTTTTTAGACGCATCTACTTTAATACAAGTACCCCTTACGTCAAGCATTTTTGATAAAGGAATATTTTTTGAAAGACGGTCTAAAATATCGAAAATAGGATTTTCACCCATACCGTAAATTAGTAAATCGGCGTTACTATCCGTTAAAATTGACGGCATTATTTTATCGGCCCAGTAATCGTAATGAGAAAAACGACGTAAAGACGGCTCTACCCCACCTATAATTACAAAACTATCTGGAAACAATCTTTTTAAAGTTTTTGTATATACGGCAACTTGTCTATCTGGTCTTTTATTTTGTTTAGAAAGTGGCGAATAAACGTCGCCCGTCCTTCTCTTTTTAGCAACGGTATAATTATTTACCATACTATCAACAACGCCCGACGACACTAAATAAGCGTATTTTGGAACGGGTAAAGCGTAATAGTCTTGGTCGCATAAAGGTTGTGGAATTATACCTATACTAAAACCTTTATCGTAAATTATACGTGATATAACGGCGTGACCAAAAGTTGGATGGTCAACGTATGCATCACACGAAATTAAGACGAAATCTAACTCATTATTATTTAATTCTTTTTTGTTAATAGGTAAAAACATTGTAATAAACCTTTTATTTTTTAACATACTAAAAGTATGATAGTTTTTTTAAGAACGATTTTTATCGTATATTTATTAGCAATTAACGTGTTTGGATTTATGCTAATTTTAACCGATAAACGAAATAATCAAAGCATTGACGACGAAACGACAGACGAAAATAAAGTCAAAAAAAATAAAATTAGCAAATCTAAACTAATATCTACTGCCTTTTTAGGTGGTGCATTAGGAATTTATTTATCGCTTTTTATTTTAAAATATAAAACTAATAACTTGTTTTTAATGATAACTATGCCTTTAATATTAGCAATTAACGTTTATATTTTAATATTTATATTTTCAAACACCTTTGGAATAATTGTACCACGAACTGTTTAATATATTAAGTATACCATACTTTTATATATTTTTAAAGCAAAATGCAGTATCTTTTGATACTGCATAATTTTATTGTTTAAAAGTTTTGTTTATTAATTCTTGAGTTGCATCGTAGCCCATTTGGTCAAGTCTGTATTTTCTTGCAGCCGTTTCAATGATAACGGGAATATTTCTTCCTGGAGATACCGGAATTGTGTGTTTTGGCAATTCTATACCTAAAATAGTTTGCGTTTGTTTTACGTCGCCTAACCTTTCGTAAGTTTTACCGTCTTCCCATTTTGCTAAATCAACAACGATATCTACCGTTTTTAAAAGCCTTATTGCTCCTGGTCCAAACATAGTTTGAACGTTGATAATGCCTATACCCCTAACTTCCATAAAATGCCTTATATTTTCTGGGGCTTTACATACTAACGTTTCGCCCATGTTTTTTATTACGACAGAATCGTCGGCAACTAATCTATGTCCCCTTGTTATAAGTTCAAGCGCCGTTTCACTTTTACCAACGCCTGCATTTCCCGTAATTAAAACGCCTACGCCGAATACTTCAACGAATACGCCGTGCATAACTATAGTTGGTGCTAAAAGTTCACTTTGATAAATAGTTAACTCATGCGTTACTACTGCCGCTATTTGTTTTGACGTGAAAAGTGGACAATTGTACTTTTGAGCATACTTTAATATTTCAGGCATAATTTCAAGGTTGTCAGTAACTATTAAACACGGAATATTTTTACTAAATAAAATGTCTAAATTCTTTTCCCTTTCTTCACTTTCCATACTAAATAAATAACTGTTTTCCGGTCTACCAACTAATTGTACACGGTCATAGTCAAAATAACTAAAATAACCCGTAAGTTGAAGTCCCGGTCTTGATATACTAATAGAAGAAATTGTAATTTCCCCCCTACCTTCAAAAACAATATTTAAATTAAGCGCTTTGGCAAAATCTTTAATTTTTACTTTTTCTACGTTTCCTGATAAATCGTGTGTTTCAGTGTTAATTACGTTCATTTTTAAAAAACTCCTTTATTAATAACGCTTGTTTTTCGCCTATGCCGTCAACTTGCATAAGTTCTTCTTTAGTTGCGCTAATTATTCCGTTTATATCTTTAAACTTGTCCATTAGCGCGTTACGTTTTGATTTCCCTATTCCTTTTATGTTTTCAAGTAACGACGCTAAGTTCTTTTTTACCCTTAAATTTTTATTGTAAGTTATTGCAAAACGGTGCGCTTCGTCACGAATTCTTTGAAGTAGCCTTAAGGAATAATCTTTTTTGCTTAAAATTATCGGCTCTTTTTTATTCGGTAAGAAAATTTCTTCTTCACGCTCGGCAAGGGATATTACGTCTACGTCAACGCCTTTTTCGTTAAATACTTCTAATACGCTTGACAACTGTCCTTTACCACCGTCTATAACTATAAGGTCGGGTTTTAAAAATTTTTCTTCTTCGGCTGTTCCTAAATAATCTAAACGCCTACTTAAAACTTCTTTAAGTGATGCAAAATCATTATTGCCTTCAACCGTTTTAATTTTAAAACGCCTATACTCGGTTTTTGCACTTTCGCCGTTTATAAATACCACCATTGAACCTACTTTTAACTCGCCACTAATGTGCGATATATCATAGCATTCAATTCTTTTAGGAAAGTTTTTAAGCGATAAAATCTCTTTTAAATGACTGCAAGCAATATACGTCATATCGTTTTTATGTTTAATAACGTTTATTTGCTTTTCTAAATAATCAACGGCGTTTTTTTCTGCCATTTCAACGAGTGATTTTTTTAGGCTTTTTATAGGAACTAAAATTTCAACTTTTCTTTCATGAATTTTAAAAAGTTCCTTTTCTATTTGCTCTTTATTTTCAATATTTTGCGATAAAAGAATTTGGTCTGGTAATTCTTTTTTAGAATTATAATACTGCATTAAAAAAGCCGAAATTCTTTCACTATCATTATCAGCAAGCGTTTCTACGGCAAAACTTTTTGCACCAAGCATTCTTCCACTTCTAATAAAAAGTACGTTTATAGCCGAAAATATGCCGTCACTTTGAATTGCTATTACGTCGCAAGTTAAATCATTGTTTAACGCAGTAATTTTCTTTTGTTTAAGTTTTTCAAGCATTTTTAAACGCTCCCTTAATATTATGGCGCTTTCAAATTCTTGATTTTCTACTGCTTTTTGCATTTTATAAGTCAATATTTTTTCAGGCGTTTTATCGTCGCCTTTTAAAAATTCAACTGCTTTTATAACTTCTTGCTTATATTCTTTTTCCGTGCATTTTTGACTGCAAGGTGATAAACATAGTCCTAAATGATAATTTAAACACTCTTTTTGCACTTTATAGCCTATATTGGTTTTTTGACAAGGTCTTACTTTGTAAACTTCTTTAATTATTGATAAAACTTCGTCGACTTTTACGCCTAACATAAACGGTCCAAAATATTTTGCGCCGTCTTTTTTAAAAGTTCTTGTTACTTTAAAAGTAGGATATTTTTCTTTTAAATTAATTTTTATATACGGATAACTTTTATCGTCCTTTAAAAGTATGTTATATTTTGGCTTATACTTTTTGATAAGGTTGTTTTCAAGCGTTAAAGCGTCGGCTTCGGTGTGAGTTATTATATAGTAAAAGTCAACTATATTAATAACCATTTTTGAAACTTTTTCCGTCTTAAACCCGTTTCTAAAGTATTGTGTTACCCTATTTTTTAAGTTTTTTGCTTTACCTACGTAGATAACCGTATTATCTTTATCAAGCATAACGTATACGCCCGACGACTTAGGTAAAAGTTTGATTTTTTCGTTTAAATTACTCATTATATTAATTTTAAAAGGACTTCTTTATTATTTTCAACCTTTTCGTTTATTACGTCGTTTAAAAGACTATTTAATTTATTGCTTATACTCTCGCCTACGTATCCTTTTTTAATTAAATCTTCACCTTTAATTTCTAAATCTTTTAGGGTAAAACATTCTTTATTTAAAAGTATTTCGTCGATTAGTTTAAGCGAATTTTCGGCTTGACTTAGCCTATTTATTACAAAATTTTTAGAGTGCGCTTTAGCATCTGCAATTTTTACTTTCATTAAATTTTTAACGTACTCTACGCCGTATTTATTAAGCCATAATTTTATACTTTTTTTAGTTGGCTCTATAAAATAATCGTGGTATTTTATTAAAAAATATACTTGACTTTTTGTTTTGTTGTCAACTTTTAAACTATTTAAAATTTCCGTCGCTTTAAGCGCGCTTTTTTCTTGATGAGTATAAAAATGTCCAACCCCGTTTTCGTCGATAGAAAAACAATTCGGCTTTTCAATATCGTGGAATAATAAGGCTAATCTAACGGCTTTGTTTTTTTCTGCGCACGCTACGCTTTTTACTATGTGAGTGTATACGTCATACGAGTGAAATTTGCTTTTTTGGTCAAAATTATCGCAAGGCTCAAACTCGGCAAATAATGTAAAAAATACTTGTTTAAAGTCAAGTAAAACCTTCTCAACGTTATCGCCAAGTAAAATTTTAACAAGTTCTGCGTAAATTCTTTCTTTACTTATATTTTTTAATAAATGCCTATTTTTTATAATGGCTTTAGAAGTTTCTTCTTCAATATTAAAAGACAACGTTGACGAAAACCTTAAAGCCCTTAAAATACGTAACGCGTCTTCACAAAATCTATCGTTTGCATTACCAACCGTTCTTATGATTTTGTTTTTACAGTCGTTAATTCCGTCAAAATAGTCAACGAAACCTTCTACTTCGTTATAACAAATTGCATTTATGGTAAAATCACGCCTTAATACGTCTTCTTTTAAATCGTCAACGAATTTAACGCTGTTTGGCTTACGGTTATTAATATAATCGCCGTCCTTTCTAAAGGTAGTAATTTCAATAAATTCGCCGTCAACGTTTACGGTAACCGTGCCGTGTTTTAAACCCGTATTATAGACTTTATAATCGTTAAAAAGTGTTAAAATTTGCTCGGGAGTAGCATTAGTCGTTACGTCGACGTCAAAAATTTCTTTGTTTAAAATATAATCACGGCAAGCACCACCTACAACGTACCCTTTAAATTTGTTTTTATTTAATTTTTCTAATACTATTTTACTACCCTTACTTAATTTCATACAGTTAAATTTTCTGCTATTTCAACTAATTTTCTTAATCTATGATTAAGACAACTTTTTGTTATTCCTAAAATTTTAGATAATTCGTCAAGCGTACTATCTGGATTTTCTTTACGGGCTATCGCAACTACTTTTAATTGTGGTGCTATTCCGTCAAGACCGATTGTGTTTTCAATTTGTTCGATACGTTTTATTTGTTTTAACGACGCTTCAACTTGTTTATTTAAGTTGCTCATTTCACAATTTATAATTCTATTCGTATCGTTTCTAATATCTTTTTCAAGAGTAATTTGCTCTAAAGCAAAATAACTTTTCATAGTCTTAAAAAAGGCTAATACCGATAAAATATCTTCAATATTATTAAAGTAAACGACTTTTTCACTTTTTCTATTTACGTTTTTAGGAAAAAATCCACAAGTTGATAATAAATGGCAAAACTCGTCGGCTAAGACGTTGTTTGAAAAGGCAAATTCTAAATGATAGCCTGTCCTTGATTTTTCGTCAATTTTAGGAACGGTTATTACCCCTACTGCTAAAAAAACACCTAATATATATGCCTTTTTACAGCAATCGTTTTCAATAACGTATTTATCAATTCCTAAAACGATACTGCTTTCGCCTTTTTCAGATACGCTAATAATTCCTAAATCTTTTAAAAGTTCAACTGCCTTATCGTTACTTGCATATAGAATATGCCTGTCCTTTTTTGATATAGGGTCGGTATACATAGTCGTACTAACTATTTCGCCGTATAAATCTATTATTAAATTTTTTATATAATCTCTAATAAAAATACTTTCGGTAGCAAATTCAAAGCCTTTTATTACAACGCCTTTACTTTGCATAGTTCCGTCAAGCGAGCCTGCACTTCGTAAAAACCCAGAAAGTAACGCTATTTTACAACAACTTTGTTTAAATTTTTTTGAAAGTATTTCATTTTTTAATTTTTCCGAAAAACTCATAACTTGTCCTTAAATTTTAACGATTTTTAAAATCGTTAAAGCGCATATAGTTTGGCAATTTGCCGTCTATATTTACAATTCTTTCAAGTGGCAATCCCACCCTTTTTATCATTTGTTCGGCATCGGTTATTACGCCTATATTCTTTGGATGATGAGCGTCGCTATCAAGCACGAAATTTACACCTGTATCTATAATTTCTAACCACTCGTCGTCGGTTAAATAGTTTTTACGCGTATCAATTTCAAAATACGTGCCGTAATCCCTACAACATTTTGCAACTTCTTTTAAATCGGCAAAAACTAAATACCCTGGATGCGCTAATATATCTATAGGGTTGTTCTTAATCGTATTAATATAAATTTGAGTGTTCCTTTTAATATGCGAAGAAGACGCTTGTAATTTAAAGGTTCTATAAAACGTTTCCTTGCCTAAAAGTAAAAACCACTCTTTTAAACGGTCGTAAAAAACAAATCTATGAATACCTGCTAAAAATATTTCAAAATTATCGTAATCTTTAACTTTTAAATCGGCTTTACCACTTATTCCTAATATGTTAGACTCGATACCAAGTTTTACGTCAACACCCGTTTCTATGCTTGCTTGACGACATAACTCAATCATTTTAGGTATTTTCCACCTTCTTAAGCCAAAAGCAGGGTGCGAAAAACCGTGGTCGGTAATAGCAATAGTTTTTAAGCCTATTTCTTTTGCCGACGTAGCATTTTCA
>JAZRCS010000041.1:0-5306 GCA_045659885.1 Christensenellaceae bacterium | reverse complement strand
ACGCTAGCCCTAAAGCTATTTCGAGGAGAACCAGCTATATCTGAGTTCGATTGGAATTTCTCCGCTATCCACAAGTCATCACCGACTATTTCAACAGGCGTGTGTTCGGTCCTCCACAGCGTTTTACCGCTGCTTCAACCTGCTCATGGATAGGTCACCCAGTTTCGGGTCTACGACACAATACTATTTCGCCCTCTTCAGACACGCTTTCGCTGCGGCTCCGTAACTTTATTACTTAACCTCGCATCACATCGTAACTCGCCGGCCCGTTCTACAAAAAGTACGATACCACACTTCGTTCGTGCTGTATCTGCTTGTAAGCATACGGTTTCAGGTTCTTTTTCACTCCCCTCCCGGGGTTCTTTTCACCGTTCCCTCACGGTACTATACTCTATCGGTCACATGGTCGTATTTAGCCTTAGGAGATGGTCCTCCTACCTTCCGTCAGGATTCCTCGTGTCCCGACGTACTCTGGATTCCACTTGCTTGGACAATTTTTCGGATACGGGGTTGTTACCCTCTTCGACTTACCTTTCTAGATATATTCTCCTAAATCGTCTTCTTGCATTCTGTGGTCCTAACCTTATACATATTTCTATATATAATTTGGGCTCTTCCAATTTCGCTCGCCACTACTTTCGGAATCGATTGCTTTCTTTCTTTTCCTCTGGGTAATGAGATGTTTCAGTTCCCCAGGTTCCCCTGCATATACTATGTATTCATATATGCATAATACAACATTACTTGTATTGAGTTCCCTCATTCGGATATCTGTGGTTCAACGTTTATTTGCAACTACCCACAGCTTTTCGCAGCTTGTCACGTCCTTCTTCGGCGCCATGTACCAAGGCATCCACCTGTATGCTCTTTGTAGCTTATTCTTCGACGTATTCCTACGTCTCCGTCTCTAATTTCTTTCTTAGTTTTTTACAAAAATTCATCAACAAACTTATTGGTTTTACTTTCGTATTAACCTGATATTTGTTATCTTTTATTTTGCCTTCTGTACTTTAAATTTTCGCATTAAAATATTAATTTTAATACTTACACTATGCAATTGTCAATCTACGGACCTTGCTACTGCAAGGGTGCTATCTAAACGACAGCCTAAATATAATATCATTATTAAAATAATAAGTCAAGCATTTTTTTATTATTTTTTCAATATTTTTTTGAATATTTTTTAAATTTTTGACGATACTTATTTTATAGGAGATTTAAATTATGTATAATTGTAATTGTGATTCAAATTGTAAGGTAAAATGCAACGTTTGCGAGTGTATTCATAACGCAAATAGTGAAACTTGTTCGTTAGAAACTATTGAAATTACTCACGAATGTACGGGCGATAACTGTGTTAGCGTTCCACACTTTTGTAAATCGTATTGCAAAAAGTAAAAACAGTAAAACTTCTTAAAAAATAAAAGTAAACGCCCCAAATTTTGGAGCGTTTATTTTTATATTATATATAGATTATAACTTATTATAAACTTTTAAGATAATCAATTCTTTCTTTGATATCGATAGTCTTACCAGTAGCAATACTTTCGTTACCACAAATACCTATCATAGCAGAAACTAAACCTGCCATATAGTCTGCACATTGATGAAGTTCATCAGTTTTGTCGTTACCAAAAAGTTTTGCTAAAAGTCTATTGTCGCCACCACCGTGTCCACCTGTTCCTTTAGGGAATAAGATAACTTGATGTTCGCCACCTTCAAGGTAAACGTCTAATCTGTGTTTATCTGTTGGAACGTCTTCTGGTGAAATATTTTCAACAACTAAAACACCTTTATCACCTGTAACAGTCATTTTGTAGCCTTCACCCCTAATTGAGTAAAGATTTAAACCGTAAGTTAACATAGTGCCTTTAGAGTATTGAACTGAAACGCTCATAGTATCGTAAATGTCGGTATCTGGAAGATAACAACATCTATCCCTAATGTAACCGTCTAAATGTTCAGCGTCAAAGTAGAATTCTTTGTCAACTCTACCCGATTGAGATAAGAAAGATGGACATTGTGCGCCTTTTGGACAAGTTGAACATCTTTCACCGAAAGATTTATTTGTGTCACCGTAATATAATCTATTACCAAGCGCCGAAACTTTTACAGGTTCATCTTCTAAGAACCAGTTTATTACGTCAAAGTGGTGTGTAGATTTATGAACGAGCATACCACCCGAATTTTCCATCATTCTGTGCCAACGTTTAAAGTAGTCGCCACCGTGGCTACGATTTAAGAAATATTCATAGTTGATATTTAAAATATTACCGATTTTGCCAGACATGATAATTTCTTTCATTTTAGCAAAGATAGGCATAAAACGACAGTTAAACGTAGTTGCTACGCTTTTACCCGTTTCAGAAACGGCTTTTGCTATTGCAACACAGTTTTCATAGTTATTAGTTATAGGCTTTTCCGAAATAACGTCATAACCCTTCTTCATTGCCCTAATAATATATTCGTGGTGATATTTATCTGTAGTAGTAACTAAAACTGCATCTGGCTTTTCGCTATCTAACATTGTATCGAAATCTTCATAGATAGTCATTTGGTCGCCTGCAATATTTTTAAAATATTCCGAACGCATTCTGTTAACGTCGTAAACACCTGTTACTTCAACTTCGTCAGCAAATTTTTCAACTAAGTTTTTTAAAAACATACCTCTACAACGAGCGCTTGCCCCTACTATAACGTATCTTTTCTTTTTCATAATAATCTCCTACTAAGTATTAAATTTATTTTGCAAATTTTTCAAGAGTTGCAGCGTCAGTTAAACTTGCTGAATCTGGGTCAACGTATACAGTACAATCAGCGTGCTTTTTCATTAACGTTGCTGGAACTAAATTAGTTTCTTCCATAGTTAACGTGTCGTGAATTGCTTGCGCTTTTTGAGCGTAAGGAACTGCTGAAATAATAACTTTACAATCCATAATTTTTGAACAAGTCATTGAAATTGCTTGTTTAAATACGTCGTCTTTCGTAGCAAACCAACCTTCACGAAGTTGTTGTGCTTTACAAGTGTCAGAAAGGTCAACGATTTTGTAGAATCTTTGGTCGTTGAAATCTGCTGGAGGGTCGTTAAATGCGATATGACCGTTTTCACCGATACCGATAAGGCCTACGTCAACTTGTTTTTGATTTAATAATGCAGTAAGTTCAGCAATAGTTTCTTCTGGATTTTTAGTACCGTCGATAAGATGGTAGTTTTTAAGACCCACTACGTTGATAAATCTTTCAGTTAAGTACTTTTTAAAACTTGCTGGGTGTTCAATTGAGCATCCTACGTATTCGTCTAAGTGGAACATTTCAACTTTATCCCATTCGATATCTTCTTTAACAAAGTGTTCAAAGAAAGTAAATTGAGATGCACCTGTTGATAATAAAATACGTGCGTTACCCGTTTTAGCAATTGCTTCTTTTATACATGCAGTTGCTTGCATTGACGCTTGTCTGCCAAGGTCGTTACTGTCTTTACATAATACAACTTTCATTTTAATTCTCCTAAAAGTATAGATTTTAGTTTTACGTTTTTAGTAAATACTATTATAATAGTATTGTAACATATAAAAATCAAATTGTAAATATAATATTTTGCAAAAAACATATAAAATCGTGCAAAAAAATTTGCATTTTATTAAACAAAAATTTGTTTTATATTAAAAATTGTGCTATAATCTTACTATGAATACGATTATTAACAAACATAACGAAGCGACAGACGATTTTTTATTTCACCACTCGTTAAATTCAAAGTGTGAAAAAAACACCGTTTACGGCCCTGAAACACACACTCAATTTGAAGTTTTATATTTAGTAAAAGGTGAAATTGAGTACGTTATTGAAGGCGTGGTCTATCCCGTTAAACAAAACGATATTATTATCGTACCACCCAACGAAATGCACTCAATAAAAATCAAAAGTCAAGATTATGAAAGAATAGTTATTTTGTTTGACTACGATATTATTGAAGCTATGCTTCAAAAGGCAAATATTACTATTGACAAAACGGTTTTTACTAATAATTATTTTTACAAAATAGTTCAAAGCAACGTAGTTAACGATACAAACTTAAAAAACATATTTTTAGAAACGGCAAAGTTGAAAAACGACGCGCTAATTAGGGTTAAACTTATTTCGTATATAATGCAACTAATTTGTGAACTTTCAAAAATTATGACACTTGAATACGTTACACCCGTAACCCCTATAGACGCTAACGAAGTCGTTAAAAACGCCACTGCTTTTATCAATGAAAATATCACTAAACCTTTAAGCATTGAATATATTGCAAAAAATATCGGCGTATCTAAATCAACTTTAAGCCATCAATTTTCAAGTTTTATGAACGTTCCGTTAAACAAGTATATTACGATTAAAAAAATTTACTTAGCAAGGTCGCTTATTAGAAAAGGCGTTCCTGCAACCGAAGCGTGCTTGATGGTCGGCTACACTCAATACGCAACTTTTTACCAAAATTATTGTAAATACATAGGCGTTTGTCCTTCGACCAACAAACCTATTTAAAGGAAATTATGAAAAAAATTATGTTCGTTTGCCTTGGCAACATTTGCAGAAGCCCTATGGCTGAATTTTTAATGAAAGACCTATTAAAAAAGAAAGGTTTAGAAAATGAATTTATAGTTAATTCGTCGGCTACAAGCATATACGAGATAGGCAATCCCGTACACTACGGAACTAAAAGAATTTTAGATAGACTTAATATTGACTGTTCTAAAAAGCGTTCAACCCTGCTTAATGCAAGTGATTATGATAAATACGACTATTTTATCGGTATGGACCAAAGTAATATTAGAAAAATGATTAGACTTTTCGACGGCGACAAACAAAATAAAGTAAAATTATTACTTGATTTTACAAATAATTCAAGAGACGTTGCCGACCCTTATTATACTGGTAATTTTGAAATAACTTACCAAGATGTTTTAGAAGGAATAAACTGCCTTTTAGAACATATGCTTAAAAATTAAATTTTTTGCCCCGTTTTAACGGGGCAATTTTTAAAATGTTAATTTTAATTATAATTGTGCTAAAATATGTACATAAAATTTTAGGAGATTTAAAATGTCAAAACCTAAAGTTGTTTTTACCTTTATTGAAGCAGGCATGGGACACATAATGCCCTTAAAAAATATTGCCGACTGTTTTGAAAAAAAATATGGTGATAAGGTTGAGTGCGTACGTTCTAATTTTTTTAGCGACAGCAACGCCCCTACTCTTAAAAGGTTTGAAAAAATGCTTGTTAATCAAGTTACAAGATTTTTAAAATATCCTTATTACGG
>JAZRCS010000040.1:0-11773 GCA_045659885.1 Christensenellaceae bacterium | reverse complement strand
GGTGTTTGTTTATTATATAATAATACAAATTTAAAAAAAATACAAGTATAGTAACAAAAAATAAGTAAATTAAATAAAATATTAGTGATAGCCAACTTTACGGCTTATTTGGAGGAATAAAATTTATGTTTAATTGTTTTGGTTTTAACAATGATAATTGTAGTCTTTACATACTTATAATTCTTTTAGTACTTTGCCTTTGTGGTAATGGTTGCTTAAACGATATTATAAACAAAGTTTGCAACTCTGGTTGCATTTTACCTGTTGCAATTGCCCTTTTACTTTGCTGTTGCAATAAAGGTGGCCACAAACCTTACGGCTTAAACGGTGGTTGTGGTTGCAAATAATCTAAAAAATTATTTGTAGTTGCAAAACAATAAAAACTAAATGGTAGCGCCTGCTACCATTTTTTTATTACCGTTTTTTGTTTTTTAATAACCTAAAAATTCTACTCCTTTTAATAAAACTTCGTTAATTAAGTCGTTTTTTAACGAGTAAAATACTATTTTACCTTGCCGTTTATACTTTACTACTCCGTTATCACGAAGTAGCCTTAACTGATGCGAAACCGTCGTTTGATTTATATTTAACGTTTTAGATATATCGCTAACACACATTTCGCTAATTGCAAGCGCCGAAACCATTTTTAGCCTTGTTAAATCTGAAAAAATACTAAAAAACCCTACAAGTTCTTGCAAAATTTCGTCGCTTGGCACGTAATCTAAAATTAGGCTTTGAACTTTTTTATCAAGAAGTAAACAACTTAAGTTTTGTTGCATAATTAATACTTCCTTTTATTTATTTTCCATCCGTCGTTTATTTTATTATAACTAACGGTAGAAAATATGTCAATTTTAACATATTATAAACTTTTGTCGCATATCGTAGAATAAAGATAAATTTTGTAAAAGGAGTTATTATGAATTGTTCTAATATTGCACTTTTGGGATTATTATTCTTACTTACGAATAACGGCACTATTTCGCTTACTCAATGTTTGCTTTTGGCAACACTATTATCAACTACTAATTTATGTGGTTGCAACCAAACTACAATTTAACCGTTAATAAAAAGGCACGCTTTAGTTAGGCGTGCTATTTTTTAATTTTTTATTGCTTTTAAATTTTTGCCTACTACTGCCGACGCCATTTTAGTAATATCGTATTCTTTTGCGCATCTGTTTACGTCTTCAATGGTTACGTTTTCAATTTGCTGTAATCTCTTTTTAAAATCGTAAACTTCGCCCGTCATTAAGTAGTGTTTTGCAAATAACCTTGATTTTATCATTGCTTTATCTTCACTAAATACGCAACCTGCTTTTAATTGAACTTTAACCTTTTCAAATTCTTCTTTAGTTACGCCTTTATTAAAGTCTAACAATAATTTTTCTATCTCGTTATACGCCTCGTCTAATCTACTACCGTTTAAACCTGCGTAAATTCCACTAAACGCGCTGTCTTTATACCTATAGGTAAAGGCGTAAACGGAATATGCAAGTCCAAGTTCTTCTCTAATTTTTTGAAAAAGCCTACTACTCATACCACCACCTAAGATATTTGCACAAATTTCACTTGCTACGCTATCTTTATGACCGTATGGTAAACTTTTAAAGGCTAAACATAAATGCGCTTGCTCGATTTCTTTATTTTTATATAAATGTTTAGGTTGTATATTTAAATCGTAATTAGGTGATATGCCAACTTCGTTTGTAGGAATAATATTTAACAAATGTTTTTTAACGTATTCGTCGGCTTGCTCTAAAGTAATATCACCTACGAAAGATATACAAGTGTTTTTAGCAACGTAAAATTTATTTATATAATCTAAAACGTTTTGTCTTGTAAACGACGTTACGTTTTTAGCCGTGCCTAAAATAGTCCTTCCGTAACCTGTGTCGCCGTAAAAGGCTTGACAAACTAAATCAAAACAAACGTCGTCGGGTGAATCTTCGCTCATATTAATTTCTTCAATAATTACTTGTTTTTCTTTTTCAGCCTCTTTATCGTCATACACCGAACAAAATACTGCTTTTGACATTATTTCAAAAGACTTTTCAGCGTATTCTTTTAAACATTGAGCATAATAACAAGTGCAGTTATACGAAGTGTATGCGTTATAACTCGTACCCAAAGCGTCTAAAGTAGAAGAAAGTTCAAAAGAATTATATTCTTTTGTTCCTTTAAAATTCATATGCTCTATATAATGTGATATGCCGTTAGTTTTATCGTCTTCGTTTATCGTTCCCACGTTTACCATTATTGAAAAGGAAACGGACGACGAACCCCCTTCACTAACTATTAAAGTTAAACCGTTATCGTATTTTTTTAATTTATTCATAATTCTCCGTTATACGGGCTCTAATTGACAACACTTTGAAACCGTTACCATTTTTAAGCCTTTTTGTTCAAGCGTACTAATTATTTGACTTAACGCTTTTAAGGTATGTTCTTTTGGGTGCATTAAAATTAAGTCGCCACTTATAGTGTTTTCTGTTGCCCGTTTTACTATCGTTTTTATATCGCTATCACGCCAGTCAATAGTGTCTTTAGACCACATTATCGTCTTATAGTTTAAACTTTCTGCCACTTTTAGCGTCGTTTTAGAATATGAGCCCGAAGGTGGCGCAAACAAATTCATTTCTAAACCCGTAATTGATTTTATAAGTTTATGAGTAGACGTAATTTCTTCAATATTTTGACTTTCGTTTAATTTCTTATGGTCTTTATGTAGATATCCGTGATTGCCTATTTCGTGCCCTTCTTCGTAAATTCGTTTAATCACTTGGCTTTCTCTCGTAGCAAAAATTCCACCTATAAAGAAAGTTGCTTTTGCATCTTTTTCTTTTAATAAATCTAAAATTCCTTCAACTACGTTAGCGTTTTCGTAAACGTTAAACATTAACGAAACTTCGTTGCCACTTCTGTTTCCGTTATATAAAACGATGTTACTATCTTTACCGTATATCATTACGCTATTAGACGGAATTATCGTAAAAGCAAACACTACTACCACAAGTATTATAAGTATTGAGTTAGTAATTATTCTAATTTTTAGTTTATTCATAAATTGCCCCTACTTATAAAATATAATCTAAGGGGCAAAATAATTCCTAAACGCTTAGTATTTGTTTAATAATATCTAAATAAACTTTAGATGCGTCTTTTACTCTTTTATTAAATTCTTCTGCACCACCTTTTCCGTCCGAGATAGACTTTATAATAAAGGCTGGAATATCGTTATTGTTACAAGTTAATAAAACGCCTGCACTTTCCATATCGCAAACGCTTGCGCCGTAAGTTTTATTTAAATAATCTTTAATTTTTTCGTCGGCTACGAATTTATCGGCAGAAGCGCAAATTACAGTCTTAATATTTGGATATTTTTTGATTATATCGTTATAAAACTCGTTTTCTACGCTAATTATAGGAGTATCGTAATTTGGATATTGACCCACCATTACGTCGTCAATTTGACTTAAGTCAAAATCATAGTGGACTACGCCTTTAATAAAAACGGTAGAAAGTAAACCGATTTCTTCGTCTAAACTACCACTTACACCAAAATTAAGCACTAATTCAACGCCAAACTTAGTTATTAATAATTGCGTTGCAGACGACGCGAAAATTTCACCTATTCCACTTTTAATTAAATAAATTTCTTTACCGTTAATTTCAAAATTAGTTATATCGTAATTACCCACGCTAATTTGATTTTTAGTTTGCACTAAACTTTGTAAAAACGGTGTAATTTCCTTGTCCATGGCTACAACGAGCCCTATTTTTTTATAATTGTTTTTTATCATATTCCCTCGTAACAAATTAAAGTTTTTATTAATAAAATAATATATGAAAGTTTTTGTTTTAGATAACGGATGCAACCTTACAAACTATATAAACGCTATAAAAGAGTGTAATTCAAAAGTCGTATTTTCTAAAGATATTGAAAAAAGTAAACGTTGCGACGCTTTAGTTTTAACGGGTGGTGGCGACGTTTTGCCTTATTTTTATCAAAAAAACAAATGCTGTACAGATAAAGTCGATATTAATTTAGATATTTTAGAATTTACCTTAATTAAAGATTTTGTTGCAAACGGTAGAAAAATTTTAGGAATTTGCAAAGGTATGCAACTTTTAAACGTATATTTTGGTGGTACGTTATATAAAAATATTCCTTACCATTTTAGCAAAAAGTACGACTTATTCCATACCGTTAAAATCGAAAACGATTGTTTTTTAAATAATCTTTTTTCAAGTAAAATTATAGTAAATTCAGCCCATAGGCAAGCAGTTAATAAACTTGGTCAAAATCTATCGGCACTTTGTAAAAGCAACGACGATATAATCGAAGCCGTAAAACATAATACTTTACCTATAATTGCTACTCAATTTCACCCCGAAAGGCTTGCCGAAAATTTTAGAAAACCTTTTTTTGATTACTTTTTAAACGAACTTTAATTTTTAGTAAACGTTTTACACCAAGTAGGTGCTTTTTCAACAAATTCAGCGTTAGTTTTAGTTTTTGCAAGCATTTCAAGTAAAAATTCGCTTGCATTATCGTTTTTAACGAAATACTTTCGTATTTGATACGCACAATCTTGTTCTTTTTCGCTTAATAAAAGTTCATCCTTTCTCGTGCCAGAACGGTATAAATCTATTGCAGGGAATACCCTTCTTTCAGAAAGTTCCCTTGAAAGTATAATTTCCATATTACCAGTTCCTTTAAATTCTTCGTAGATAACGTCGTCCATTTTAGAACCCGTTTCAATTAACGCCGTTGCTAAAATAGTTAAACTGCCACCGTTATCGATATTTCTTGCCGAGCCGAAAAACTTTTTAGGCGTTTGCAAAGCAAGTGGGTCTAAACCACCAGATAAAGTTTTACCACTTGACGGAATTATAGTATTATGCGCCCTTGCTAATTTTGTAATAGAATCAAGTAAAATTACGACGTCCTCACCACACTCAACAAGCCTTTTTGCTCTATTTAAAACGTTTTCACTTGCCCTTACGTGATTTTCTGCCGATTCGTCGAAAGTTGAAGATATAATTTCACAGTTACAACAACGCTTTAAGTCGGTAACTTCTTCAGGTCTTTCGTCGATTAATAAAATTATTAATTTTATTTTTGGATAATTAACTTCAATTGAATTTGCTATTTTTTTAAGTAAGGTAGTTTTACCTGCTTTTGGTGGAGCAACTATTAAACCCCTTTGTCCTTTACCGATAGGACATAAAACGTCGATTGCCCTAATAGACAAATCGTCGCTACAACCTTCTCTTTCTAAACAAATTTTTTCTTCCGGATAACAAGGTGTTAAATCGTCGAAATACGGTCTTTTTGCAAGTTGACGTAAAGTGTAACCGTTAATAGTTTTAATTGCTTTTAAAGACGGTGAAGAATCAGTTTTTTGCGCAACACCTACAACGAAATCACCCTTTCTTAATTTAAAATATTTTATAGTATTTTTTGAAACGTGAATATCGGTAAGTCCGTTAGACTCGTAATTATTTCCCCTTAAAAAGCCGTAACCGTCGGGCATAATTTCTAAAAGCCCCGAAACGCTAAAGGTATCGTCGTTTGACCTTTCAATTTCTTCATTTTCGCTAACCTGCGTAGAAGAAAAATCGTCTTTAACGTATTCTTCATCAATTTTAATAGGTTTTCTTCCCCTACCACTACGAACGGATATTTTACCACTTTTTATTTCTAATATTTCACAAATTATTTCGTCTTTGTTTTTAAGCGACGGCGTACCACCTAATTCTCTTAAAATTCTTCTTAAATCAAGTATACCTAATTTATCAAGACCTTCTTTCGTTAAAGCGTAATTATCGTATTTATCCATAATTCTCCTTATCTTTGCATTTTTAATAATGTGTATTTACAGTTTGTTTTAAGGGCTTTTTCAAAATTTAAACTACCTTCAAACACGGCGTATTTTTTACCCTTTAAAAATTCGTCTACCGATTGAATATCTATCGTCGACGTGCCGTCTTTATAGTGCATAGGCACGGTCAGTTTTGCTTTTATACTTTCAGCGTAGTAGGTTGCAGTTTTACTATCTATAGTATATTTACCACCAACGCAAATTAAAAGTAAATCAATTCCTTGTAATTTATTTATTAATTCTTTATTGTCTTCTTCGCCAAAGTCACCTAAAAAGGCTATTTTGTAACCGTCTAAATTAAATAAAAGAACGTTGTTCTCGCCACGAAGTTTGCCCTTTTCGTTATCGTGAAAGGTTTTTATTATAGTGAAACGATTATCACTTTCTTTTATATTTTTATCATACTCAACTATTTTATCGTTAGAGTGGTCGAAGTGGCTATGAGAAGTAAATAGATAGTTTGCTTTAGTTTTTACTTCTTTAAGCCCAACGTTTGAAAAAGGGTCTAAGCAAATAGAATATTCTTTGCCCGTAATTTTAAAATATGAGTGCCCAAAATATTCAACTAACATAAAATTCCCCCTTTTTTAACTTGAATACGCATTTCGGTTTTAGTTTTTTCGCCTATAGTTAAGTCGTATTTTAAAATCAACTTAAAATATTCGTCGTCTTCAAATATTTCTATTTTATGACAATATATAGTTGAACTTAACTTAAAAGCGTCGATTATAATATCAAAATTCGTTTCTTCATTTTGCTTTAAAATACAAACGTAGTTAACTTGGCCTTTACGAGAAAGACGAACTTGATTTTTAGAAATAAATAAGGTAGTTAAAGTAGTTTTACCTTCTTCAACGCTTTCGTAGGAAATTTTTATTAAATTATTGTTTTTTGAAAATTCGCCGTAAGAATTAATAGACGAAACTTGACCGTCGCTACTTAAATAAGAAGTAATTAAAAATTTGTTCATAAAAATAAAATATAAAACTTTTTAGAAAAATAATTTTTGAAAAATAATTTTGTTTAAAATTGTTAAAAATTATAAATATATTATTAGTATACACTTATTTTTTAAAAATGTAAACGATAATTTAAAATTTTATTGTTAAAATATTAAAATTTGTTAAGAATTTTGTAAAAAATTATATACTAAATTTATTTACACCTTATAAAATTTTTGCTATCATATTCTATAGCATATATTTAAAAATTGCTTGATTTATAAAAAACAATATAAGGAATTAAAATTATGAAACTTGCAGATGCTGTAATATTAAGAATAGAACAACTTTGTTTAGAAAGAAAAATGACTAAGTACGACTTATTTAAAAATAGTGGCGTACCACAAAGCACTTTAACGTCGATTAAAAAGAAAAGGAGTGGCTCGGTAAAAGTAAGCACTCTTTACGCTATATGTGAAGGTTTTAATATTTCGCTTGAAGAATTTTTTCACTCGCCTTTATTTGATAGACAAAACTTATTTGATTAAAAAATAACCTACTGCATTGCAGTAGGTTTTTTTATTAATTTTCTTTTAAGCCGTATTTTAAGGCTAAATGGTAGGCAACTTTTTTACCGTCTGCCCCTGCGCTTGATATTCCACCAGCGTATCCACAACCTTCGCCACACGGATATAAATTTTCAACGTTTATACTGTTAAAATTTTCGCCACGGGTTACTTTTATAGGCGAACTCGTCCTTGTTTCTACGCCCGTTAAAACTGCGTCGAAAGTATCAAAACCTTTTAATTTTTTACCCATATCGGTTATTGCTAAACATAGTTTTTCGTTAAGCGACGGAGAAAGTAACGAGTGTAAGTTTGAAAAAGTATAACCTATTTCATAAGACGGATTAACTTTTCCTAAACTGCAAGATTTTTGATTTTTTAAATAATCCCCAACGAGTTGTACGGGGGCTTTATAATTTGAGCCACCTAATATAAACGCTTTTTCTTCTAAACTTTTTTGCAAGTTTAGTCCACCGAACAATTCGTTTGAATAATCGTTTTTATCAACTTGAATTATAAGGGCGCTATTACTGTTTACACCATCCCTTTTATAATTACTCATACCGTTTACTACGACGGTGTTTTTACTTGACGACGACGGCATTACTACCCCACCAGGACACATACAAAACGTAAATACGCTTTTATCGCTTTTATGACTTACGAGTTTATATTCGGCTGGTGGCAATACGTCGGCGTACTTTTCGCCGTACTGTGAAATATTTATATCTTTTTGCAAGTGTTCAATTCTAAAACCTACTGCAAAATTTTTACTTTCTATAAATACTCTCTTTTCGTTTAAAAGTTCAAAAATATCCCTTGCGCTATGTCCTATGGCTAAAACAACTTGGTCGTAATATTCCGTTTTGCCGTTAATTTTAACGCTTACAATCTTTCCGTTTTCAATTTCCAAGTCGGTTAAAGTCGACCTAAAGCGCACAGTTCCACCAAGTTTTATAATTTCGTTACGAATATTTTTAACGACTGTTGGTAAATTATCACTACCTATATGTGGTTTTGATAAATAGGCTATTTCTTTCGGTGCGCCGAATAATACGAAGTCATTAACAACTTCTTTAACGTAAGGACTGTTTACTTGAGTGTTTAACTTGCCGTCCGAAAACGCGCCTGCTCCACCTTCGCCAAACTGTACGTTACTATTAATATCTAAAATTTTGTTTTTTACAAAGTTGTCAACGGCAATTTGCCTATCTTCAACCTTGTCTCCCCTTTCAATTAACGTTACCGAAAAACCGTAACGCAATAAATCAAGGGCGCAAAAAAGCCCACAAGGTCCTGCCCCTACGACTAAAATATTGCCCTTTTTACTAATTTTACCGTAAGTTTTTTGCTCGTTTATAATAGCGTTTTCACTACAAAGTAAATTGTAGACGTAAAATATATTGTTTTTGTCCCTTGCATCTATTGACTTTTTTAGTATTTTATAATGTTTTAAGTTTTTGTTACCACTTAGTTTTTTGGCCTTGCTAAGTAATAAATCTTCACTTTCTAACACTTTAAGTTTTACGTTATTAATCGTTATCATATAAAATTCCTTGACTTGCAACTTGGCTTGAAGAATATGCAAACTGTAAATTAAATCCACCACAGTCGCCGTCGATATCTAAAACTTCACCCGTAGCGTACAATCCTTTTACAAGTTTACTTTGCATTGTCTTACTATCAAACTCATAAATATCTAAACCACCTTTAGTTACTTGGCTATTTTTAAAACCTGAATTACCCGTTACTTTAAGTTTAAAATTTTTGCAAGTAGAGACTATTTTTTCAATTTGCGTTTTAGTGAGTTTGTCAATGGTCGGCGTGTTTTCGTTTACTTTTAAATTTAACGCAAATATAACTATTCTTTCACCTATTTTATTGTTGACGATAGACGATAAAATATTTTGTATTTTTACGTAAGGACAATTTTTAATTTTTTCATATAAAATATTAGTTAATTGTTCACTATTTAGCGTAGGACAAAAATCTACGGCGATATAAGGACGTGTTTTATCAACAAGATAAGAAGATAGATAAAATATCGTGTTACCACTTACGCCGTTATCGGTAAAAAGTATATCACCGTAACTTTTAGAAAGTAATTTATCCCCGTCGTAAGCGTAACAATCAACCTTTTGTTTTAAGCCTTTTAAACCTTTAACGTTTTCCGCTTTAAGTTGACAAATAGACGGATATAAAGGCGTAACTTTATGACCAAAATCTTGATATAAAGAATAACCTGAACCGTCCGAACCTAAATGTTCTGCGCTTTTGCCACCCGTTGCAAGTAATACCTTATTAGATTGTAAAACCACTTCGTCATTTTCATTTTTTGAAAAAATTTTGAACCCAAAATTATTTTTCAAAATTTTATACGCTTTTAAATTATAGTATATATCAACGCCTAAACTTTCTAATTTAAATCTTAACGCGTCAAGCACGCTGTTTGCCTGCATTGAAAGTGGGTAAATTTTATCTTCAACTACCGTCGTTTGCACGCCTAATTCGTTGAAAAATTCAATCATACTTTTATAGTCGTATTTTTTAAGGGCAAATTCGCAAAATTCGGCATTTTTACTGTGAAAATGCCCGTTTTCAAAAGCACTTTTAGTGTTGGATAAATTACATTGACCGTTGCCCGTTGATAATATTTTTTTACCGATACGGTCTAATTTTTCAATTATTGCTATTTTAAAATTTTTATTTTCTTTTAAAATAGAAATTGCAGTAATAATTCCACTAAATCCACCACCGATTATTACTAAATTGTAAATCGAATTTTCCCTATTCATACCTTATTCACTCCCTAATTAATTTTATTTTATCACTTTTTTATTTTTTTTGCAATTATATCGTTGACTATTTACATAAAAAGATATAATATATTAATAATAATGATATAAACGACACTTTAAGGTGATAATATGAAAGAATTTTTTAACAACGTCGTTGCTAATGCAATTTATTTGTACAACAACCACTTACCGTTAATACTGTTGTGCATAATTATAATAGTAATTTTGATAATATTTTTTATAGTTTTATCAAAAATAATTTCTAAAAAAAGGGAAATTAAACTTATTAACGAAAACAAAGAACATCAATCAATCTACACTCAACAAGAAATAGATAATATTGCAAATAACGTTGCAGATAAATCAAAATTTATTTCTTCAATTCCTCCTGAAAATATAGTTGACGATAAAGCCCTACAAGAAAGTGCTATAACTAAATCAACTAAAAAAACCACTACTAAAAAAAGCACTACGAAAGCACAAACAAACGTTACTAAAACGGCTACGAAAACAACTAAAACTACTAATAAAGAAAAGGCTAAAACTACTGCTGTTGAAGATAAAAAACCTACGCAAACGTCGGTTAAAAATGATAGTAAAACAACTGTAATTCAAGATAAAAAACCTGCTACGACCACTACTAAAAAAACTAAAACTTCTAAGACGGAAACGACTAAAACCGATGCACCCACTACTGCGACTACTACTAAAAAAGCCTACACCGGTAAATGGAAAATTAAGCAAGAAAATTCAAAATTTTATGCCGAACTTCAAGCATCAAACGGTGGCGTATTATTAAGGACGGAAACTTACGCTTCGTTAACGGGCGTTAAAAGTGGCATTGAAACTATTAAGAAAAATATTGACGACGGCAACTTTGCTATAAGTTCTGATAAAAACGGACGCTATCGCTTTAAATTATATTCTAAATTAAACAGGCTTATTTGTATTAGTGAAGACTACTCGTCAAGGGCAAAATGCGATAAGGGTATTGAATCTGTAAAAAGATTTGCAAAAACTGCTTACGTTATAATTGAAGAATAAAATAAAAACACTTTCGCTTTTTGTTGAAAGTGTTTTTTTTGTATAAAAATTTTTCTTTTTGTCAAACATTTTTATAAGGAGATTTTAAAAATGTTTACAATTAGTTTAATTTTAGTTGGAATTTCAATGTTCCTAAACGGTTTTTTACCTTTAGTAGATGAAAACGATAATAATGAAATTGTCGTAATGAACGTGCTTTCTGGCATTTTAGTTACAATATTTGCTTGCTTTGGCATTATAACTTCAACAAACACAGGCACTTCTTTAGAATACGCGTCGTTACTTTTATTTAGTTTAACTAATCTATATATAAGTGCAGTTGGTATTTGGAATTTGCAAGAAACAAGTTTAGGTTGGTTTTCCTTAATGATAGCAATAATTGCAATTGCTCTTGGAGTATTCTATATGGTAAACGCAAACTTTATGTTTGGAACGCTTTGGCTTATTTGGTCGCTAATTTTTATTTGCTATTTTATTTCAAGGGGATTAGACGTGTTACACACTACTTCAAATTACGTTATTTTAATTGAAGGAGCA
>JAZRCS010000039.1:0-12401 GCA_045659885.1 Christensenellaceae bacterium | reverse complement strand
AAAACCGGTAATTTACTGCGCTAATATTAGTGAAGACGATATCGGTAAAAGCGAAGACGAAATTAACTTTGTTAAAGAGTTAAAAGAATACGCTAAGAACGATAATAGTGAAACACTTGTAATTTGCGCTAAAATTGAAGACGATTTAAGTCAATTAGAGTTAGAAGAACAACTTTTGTTTTTAGAAGAATTAGGTCTTACCGAAAGTGGCTTAGATAGGCTTGTAAAAGCAAGTTATAAACTACTTGGTTTAATTAGTTACTTAACGAGTGGCGAGCCTGAAACAAGGGCGTGGACGATTAAAAACGGCACGAAAGCCCCACAAGCAGCAGGCAAAATTCATAGCGATTTTGAAAAGGGCTTTATTAGGGCAGAAGTCGTTGACTGGCAAGTTTTATTAGAGTGTGGAAACTACGCTAAAGCAAAAGAACTTGGCAAAGTGCGTAGCGAAGGCAAAGACTACGTTATGAAAGACGGCGACGTAGTATTATTTAGATTTAACGTGTAAAAAAGAGCGATTGTATCGCTCTTTTTTAATTTAAAACCCCACTGAAAGTGGGGTTAGTTTTATAAAATTATAGATGTTTTAATAATCGCAAAGTCCTAATATATAGTCTGCTTTAACGTCTAAAACAAAACACAGTTTAGCAAGCGTATCAAGTGCAGGAAAAATATTTTCTTTCATATATTTAGATACCGTTTGTGGTGATACGCTTATCTTTTTTGCAATTTCTTTTTGCGTTAAAGTTGATTGCTTGATACTTTCACGCAATCTTAATTGAATATCTTTTAATTCCATATTAAATTTACCCCATATATATTTATGAGTTAATTGTCGCATATTATACGATATTTTACTTGACAATCGTATATTATGCGATTTATAATTAATATGTATTAAAATTTAAAATAATAAGGGGAATTGACATGAATAAAAAACTATTGACAATTTTATTTACTATTTTTTCTTTAAGCACGTTTACGTTTAACCTTACGGCGTGTAATCACGAACATTTGTATACGAGCAAAGTAATTGAGCCAACTTGTATAAATAAAGGCTATACGATTTATACTTGTGATTGTGGTGAAACTTATAATGATAATTATACTAATGCGTTAGGTCACTCGTTTACAAATTACGTTGCTAATAACGATGCAACGCTTGATAGTGACGGTACTAAAACTGCAACTTGTGATAGAGAAGGTTGTAATCAAACTGATACAATACCCGTAACGAGTGGTTTAAAATATACCTTAAATGCTGATAATCAAAGTTATTCGGTAACGGGTTTTAATATGGGTAATATTACTAGTGTTATAATACCTTCTATTTATCAAAATAAACCGGTAACAAGCATAGGCAGTCATGCATTTGAAGGTTGTAGTAGTTTAGAAAGTATAGAAATACCAAGTAGCGTAACAAGTATAGATAAATGGGCGTTTTGGGGCTGTTCAAATTTAACAAGTATAGAAATACCAAACGGCGTAACAACTATAGAAGTTGGTACTTTCTGTAAGTGCAGTTCGTTAACGGAAATAACAATTCCAGAAGACGTAGATAAAATTAATAGTTACGCGTTTTATGATTGCAGTAGTTTAGAAAGTATAAATATACCAAACAGCGTAGAAAATATAGGCGAATGGGTATTTTGGAATTGTCCAGCTGAAATAGTTTGGGGTAACAATCCAAGTATAACTGAAATAGGTTATAAGGCTTTTTGTGGCTACAAAGGAACAAGTATTGAAATTCCAAACAGCGTAATAAGTATATGTAATTATGCGTTCGCAGATTGCAGTTTATTAACAAGTGCAACAATAGGGAACAGTGTAACAAGTATAGGTAATAGAGCGTTCAGTGATTGCAGTAAGTTAACAAGCATTACTTTTAAAGATACTACAACTTGGTATACGACGACAAATTTAGTTGACTGGCAAAATAAAACAAAAGGCACGGGTGTTGACGTAACTAATCCTTCAACAAACGCTGAATACTTTAAATCAACTTACGAGACTTCTTACTGGTACAAAAATTAAAATTCAACAAAAAAAGTGAGTTTTTAAACTCACTTTTTTTATGTCTTTAATTTTCTAAAAGTTCTTTTATTATTAAGTTTACCATTATCGTAGTATTTAAGGTAATAGCGTCAATAGGGTAAATTTCTTTAGCGTAGCCGTGGTAGTATTTATTCATAAAATAATCGATTGCGTCTTGGTCGCTACCACCGTTTTTAAGTATATTTAAAATTCCCTTTGCCGTATCGATTGCGTTAGTTTTGCAGTCTTCTAAATATTTTTTAGTTTGATTTTTATCTAAAACGCCGTAGTGTGGCGCTAAAATATTTTCTATTTCAAGCGCTTTTGCCTTTTCAATACTATCAAGCGCCATTTGATATCCAACTAAATAAGAAGGTAAAACGCTATCACCCGTATAAACGCCAAGCGTTTCACAACCTAAAAGCAGTTTTTCATTTTTTAAATAATAACCTATCGAACATTTTGTATGACCAGGTAAGGCAACGCAAGTAAAAGTCATATCGCCAGCCTTAATTTCGTCGCCGTCGTTTACTGGTATATCAACTACTAAATTATCAATTAAATCTTCATATTCGTCTACGCCACAAGTTTTAGCAAACTTATTATCTAAATCACGCATTACTTGTTTTGCGCTATCTTTTAAAAAGATTTTCGTAGCGTATTCGCCGGCAACTATTTTAGCGTTTGGGTATAACTTTTTAACGTAAACCGAGCCTAAAGCGTGGTCGTAATGCGAGTGGGTTAAAAATATATAGTCAAGTTGTCTATAGCCTAAAATATTTTTAATATTGTTTGCTACGTGATTACCCGTAAAAGCAAAACCCGTATCGTATAAAATTGAAGTTTTGCCGTCGTCTAATAAAAACGAACTATCGCCCGAAATGTGTCTTACGTCGTAAATTTTTAACATAGTATCCTTTGTTACGCTAAAAGCGTATTTAATATATTGTTAACTAAAAGTGATAAAATTTTGTATTATAAAACGTTACCTAAATAAGTTGTTTTATAGTTTATTCTAATTCGTTCCAAAAAAGTTTTTTCGCCCACTTGTATACGTCGTGTTCTTTCCAAGTATTAAAGGTTTTATCAAACGTTGCGCACTTAAATTGCTTTGAAAAACTAATTTCGTACTTGCATTTAGGACAACGACAATTAAAGTCCACCGTAGAATATGCCACCGTTCCGTTTCGTGTTATTGAATGTTCTTTCCAACAAACGTCGTAATTGTCGTAAACGTAAAAAGTATCGCACTTTGGACAAAACGAACGATTTATTCTAATTATTCCGTTAAACAAGTTGTAAAAAGAAGTTATAAAACCTACTGCGCCTATAAAAAATAAAGCGTATTTCCAATCGCTTTTAATAAATAAGCCTATTATAGCAAAAATAATTGACGCTATTAAATAAAGTATAAAATTCGTAACGTTTTGTTTGTACGCTTGCTTTTTCGTTTGTTTTTCCATATAATCACCCAAATCGGCAAATTAGCCGTGTTATTTTAAAACCCTACGAAAGTAGGGCGAATTTTCAAATCGAGTTGGTCTATAAGCCGGGTTCTGTCATTTAATACAGTCATCTATCTAGGATTATAGTTACCTATAACCTCAAGCGAATAAAACAGGCAAGCACCTGTAGCGTAGTGTACTCTTGCCCCTATCTTGCTTTAGGTGGGGTTTACATTGCTCCGTGTGTCACCATACGGACGGTGAGCTCTTACCTCGCCTTTTCACCCTTACGTTAATAATAACGCGGTATTTTCTGTTGCACTTTCCTTAAAGTCGCCTTCACTGGCCGTTAACCAGCACCCTGCTACACAAAGCCCGGACTTTCCTCGTGAATAAAATTCCCGCGACTGTACAACCAACTCTAAATTATTATAACACTTAAAAACTGTCTTGTCAAAAATATTTACGGCACTAAAATAGCACTAAAAACTAAATTATCGCTTGCCTTTAGCCCCTTTAATATTTAAAACTCCCGACATATATACCTTTTTAAGCGACTTTTTTTGATTAAAATCGTTAATAGCGTTTTCAATTAACTTTGTTAATAAAAAACCAAATTCTTTTACGTTTTGACAATGCAAATAATAAGCAAGCGAGCCAGGCACGGTGTTAATTTCGTTTAAGTAAACTACGTCGTTTTCAATTAAATAGTCAATTCTAATAATGCCGTTAAAGTTGCATTTCCTATAAACTTTTTCAGAAGTTTTATAAATTTCATTCTTAAGTTTGTCACTAATTTTAGCAGGAAATTCCTTTTTGGGCAATTTTTTATTAGATAAATATTTGTCTTTAAAAGATAAAATATCTTTTTCCATAAACGGTCTTTCAAGTAAAGATAAACGTATATCTTCGCCTATTTTATAAGCCGACTGGTTAATTTCAACAAAGTCTTTTAAGGCCCTTTCTACGATTACCTTAACGTCGTAACTAAAAGCGTTAATTAATGCTTGTTCAAGTTCTTGTTTATTATTTGCAAGTGAAATTCCTATACTGCTACCTAACGTTGCAGGCTTAACGATAACAGGGTAAGAAAATTTATTTTCAACCATTTTAATTGCTAAATCTTTTTTAGTAAAAAAGCAGTCTTTCATAATTCTAACGTAACTTAGACAGTTTACGTTTAAGCCTTTTAAAACAATTTTAGTTACGTCTTTATCTATTGAAAAAGAACTTGTAAAAGCATCAGGCGAGGCGAGTGGAATATCACAAAGCGCCATAATTCCACACAAACTACCGTCTTCACCGTTTACGCCGTGCATACAGTTAATAGCGCAGTCAATTTTAAAAAGTTTTTTAATTTTCCCTTTATTTACGCTGTATAAATAGTTGTCGCCCGAAACAAGCGTAACCTTGCTAACTTTTTTAAAATCTTTATTTTTATACCATTCTAAATCGCTTAAAATAGGAGAGTAATACCACTCTCCATTATTGTCTATATATACGGGAATTTTATTATACAAACCACCGTCAAGTGAATTCGTAGTTAAAACACCCGTAATTACCGAAATATCGTGCTCGCACGATTTGCCACCAAAAACTATTAAAATATTCTTCAAAAAAACACCTCCACAAATATTTTTGCTTTGGTGTTTTAATTATTTTATTCTGTGTAAATGTCGGGCAAGTCGTTTTCAAATAAAACGGCGTCGCCACTTTTTAAATTTTCGGATAAAAACTTTTTGCCTTCTTCAAGATTTTCTATCATTATTATATTATTTTTATCAAAACCTTGTGACAAAAGTCCTTGACGAATATTAAGCGTTCCACCCCTTTTAATTAATAAAACTTTATCGCACACTTTAGCAAGTTGAACGCCAAAATCAAAGTTAGCGTTATTTTCAAACACTCCAAGTTCAATCATACCAGGCGTTACTACGTACTTTTTGCCTTTTGCTATATTAAGTAGAGCAACGGCTTTTTTTACGCCTTCGGGATTACTATTATAACTGTCGTCAATAATATATGCGCCAACTTGGTTTTTTATAATCTCAAGTCTATGTTTTACGCTTTCAATTTTATTTACGGCAACGGCAATATCTAAAAGAGATAAATCAAGATTTATAGCAACAGCGCTTGCTAAACAAATATTAGTAACTGCGCTTTCGCCAACTAATGAAGTAGAAATTCTTACGCTTTGACCGTTATAATTAAGTGTAAAAGTCGTATTTTCAAAAGTATAATCTATATCGGTTGCGTAAACGCTTGCGCTTGTAGAATTAATACCTGCTAAATATTTATTAAACGGACAGTTGTTAAACATTTCGACAGTGTATTCGTTGTCGCTTGAAAATACTGCAAAACCACCTTTCATATTTTCAATTAATTCGTATTTAGTCTTTTTTATATTATTAATAGTTAAAAATGTTTCTAAATGTTGTGAAGTAACGCCTGTAATAACGGCAACGTCAGGCTCGATTAATGTAGTTAATTGTTTAATATCGCCAACGCGCCTTGCACCTAATTCGCTTAAAAAAACGTCGTAATCGTTAGTTAAACGCCTTACCGTTTTAGCAATTCCAAGTGGAGTATTGTATGAAAGAGGGGTTTTTAAAACCTTATATTTTTCACTTAAAATAGTAGTTAAAATTTCTTTAACCGAAGTTTTGGCAAAACTACCCGTAATTGCAATTTTTTTGCCTTTAAAATTTTTAATCGTTTGTTTAGCAACTTTTAAATAATGCTTATTTACTAACTTTTCAAACGGATTATTAATAACGTAAGCAAGTAAAATTAAATACGGAACTAATAACGGCATTACGCACAAAATAGAATATCTAAATAATGCAAACAAGTCGTTTTGAGTTGAAATAGTAATTAAATTTGCTAAACAACTTAATGAAAGATTTAATAAAAGCGATAAAATTGAAAAGGTAATCATAAGCCTAATCATACGCCTTGTTTTAACAAGTGGAACTTTGTTTGGTTTTTTGCTTTCGCCTATTTGGTAAATTATAATAAAAAATATATACCAAATAAATCCAAAAAACGAAATGTAAGGAGCACGTAAAAAAGCAAATGCCATATTAGTTAATAAAAAACCTAATATAGATAAAAAACTTAACGATAAAAGTCTTTTAATTTTAGCGTTTCCTTTAACAAACGACCATTTGTAATAATCTGCACCTTTATAGCCACATTGTTGAAGAACTTGAAAAAACCTATACGAAAGTAGTAGCGTTATAAAGGTATTTATTAAAGCGATTATCGAAAAAGTTAAAATAACGTTTGTCGATAATAAATCTTTATATGAAGTTACGTTTGTAAAGAACATTTATTCTTTCTCCTTTAAAAAATTGAAAGAGAGTTTGTTAAACTCGCCATAATTCGTCATAAAGCAAAAATGATTGCCGTCTATAACGTAAAGACTGCTATTTTTTATGCCTTTTTTAAACTTTTTAGCCATATAAATAGGCGTTTCCGTATCATTTTTACCATAAATTAGTAAAGTTTTATTATTAATGCGTGGCAAATATTCGTCCAGATGCTCGTTTATAATTTTTTTAAAACTTAACTTTTCAATTTCGTTAAGGCGTTTATAATCGCTCGAACCAAAATAGGAAAAGTCTTTATTTTTAAAAATCCTTTTTAAAAACTTATAAGCGTAAATTTTTAAGTAATATTTTAAAGAGCGTTTAGGTTTTAGCCCCGCACCACCCGTAATTATAATTTTATCAACTCTACTGTCAAACTTAGCAAGTTTAATTGCAATTCTCGCTCCAAAAGAGTGTGCTAAGATATGATATTTTTCAATTTTTAACTCGTCTAAAACTTTTAATACGTCTTTTACGTAGTCGTCTAAACAGTAGGGCGAGTTTAAAGGCACGTTTTCACCAAAACCCGTTAGGTCTGGGGCTATAACTCTATAATTTTTACTAAAAAAGTCTATTTGATTAGAAAAACTTTCCTTGCAAGATAAATAGCCGTGTAAAAATAAAATAACTTGACCATTGCCTTTATCTTCAGTAACTAAAGACGCAATAAGTTTTTTTATAAAGATACTCCTAAAAGGTTAAAGTAGTTTGGTCATAATAAGAGCGTCTTCTTGGTTTTTGTAATAGTTTTTGCGAACTCCAACGTAAGTAAAGCCTTGTTTTTCATAAAAACTTTGCGCTACTTCGTTAGAACGCCTAACTTCTAAAAAAAGTTTTTTAATTTTTATTTCTTTAAACTTTTCAATCGCCACGTTTAGTAAGTTAGTTGCAACTAATTTATTGCGATATTCTTTTTTAACTGCAATTAGTTCAATTTCGCACTCGTCAATGCACCAAACCGTAGATATAAAACCTATAATTTTATTATCTTCTACGGCAACGAAACCGATAAAATTATCTTGCAAAAAAGTGTCGGCAATCGTTTCTTTGGACCAAAAGTTTTCAAAACACTCGTTTGATAATGAAAAAATTTCTATATTGTCTTGATAAATCCAAGGGCGTATTTCCATTATACACCTTCTTCGGCTTGACTTTTTTTAACGTATAAAGGATTTAAAATTTCTTTATCAATCGTCGCAAAATCTATTTTACGTTGACACGCCTTAACAAGACCTTCGCAAACGTCTACGATTAAAGGCTCGAAACCTTCAATTTGTTCACTTGATACTACCGTGTGAGTTTTAGATAACTCTTTTAAAGTCTTTTCGTCAATAAACGTAGGTTGGCACGTAGGCGTGCAGTCGTTAAAAGTTTGAGCGTAAAAATTGCCGTGTTTTGCATCAATGACGCAAACTACTTTACCTTTGGTATTATATGCAAGTGTTTCAAAAGAAGTTAAAGGTAAAACTTTTTTATTTAAAGAATATGCAAAGGCTTTGCAGGTAGAAACGCCTATTCTAATTCCCGTAAACGAGCCAGGGCCAAGACAGGCACAAAAAACGTCTATATCTTCTAAAATAGTGTTAGAATTTTTTAAAACCTTTTCAATTTCAATAAGTAAAGTGGTAGAGTGGCTTAATTTAGTGTCTTTGATATATGAAGTTGTAACGCTTTTACCGTTAAATAAAGTAACGGTTAAATGTTTTGCGCTTGTATCAATTGCTAACCATTTCATATAATAATTTTCCTTGATTTTTGGTCAATTTTTTCAATTTTCACTACTTTACAATTTTTAGGCAAAACCGACGCAATATTTTCAGCCCACTCGATTACGCAAATTCCGTCTAAGTAAAAATAGTCGGTAAGACCTAATGCTTCGGCGTCTTCACCACTTGTTAGTCTATAACAGTCGTAGTGGTAAAGTTTGCCGTCGTAGTCGTTCATATAAGCGTAGGTTGGGCTTGTAATTTGCTCGCATATTCCAAGACCTTTTGCTAAACCTTTAGTAAACAAAGTTTTGCCAGCGCCCATTTCGCCTTCAAGCAACACTACGTCGCCATTTTTAAGCGTTTTAGCGTAATTAGTTGCAATTTTTAAAGTTTGTTTTATTGATTTTGATATATATTCCATAATTTATCCTAAAAATGAGTTAAGAATATTTTTAAGCCTTTTGTAAAGTAATATAGCAATAAATGCGTTTGTCACACACTTTAAAGTGTTAAATATTATTATTAAATACCAAGACGCATTAAAGGTGTCTACTGCCGTTTTCCCAAAATAAAGTGGAAAAGTTATAAATCTATTAAACGGCAAAGCAACTATTATAGTAATAACGCTTGAAATTATTAAAGAAATAATAACGTTTTTAAGACCTTTTCTTTTTTTGTATAATAGAATAGGTAAGATTATAAAAGTATTAGCAAAAATAAAGTTAGCAAGTTGACCTACCCCAAAAGAAGACGACGCAATACACCCTAAAAGAGAAACTGTAATTATAATTATTTCAGCGTAGATAGGGCCTAACATATAGCCTGCAATAAGCATAAAGCAAAATGAAAAGTCTAACTTTTGACCTATATGTGGAAAGATAGGTATTTCTAAAAGTGAAACCACGTACGAAATAGCGCAAAAAATAGCGCAAAGGCAAAGTTTTTTAGTTGTAAATAAGTTTGTTTTTTTCATATTTTAAATAAAAAAGCGGGGAATACCCCGAAACGAAAAAACCAAGTTTTTCTTTTCTCATCCGGACTATACCGTCGGTTACGGAATTACACCGTATCGGCACGCTATAAAAAATTTAGCGTGTTAGCAGACTATACTGCCGGTGGGGACTTTCACCCCGCCTCAAAGATATATTAAAAAAATTATAGTATTTTTTTTAAATTTAGTCAACTATTTATAAAATAAATAGATTATTTAACTAATTATGATTTAGCAACTTTTTTATACGCTAACGGAGATACGCTAAAATGCTTTTTAAATATGTTGCAAAAATATGACGTAGAGTTAAAGCCACACTCGAACGCAATTTCGGATATATCTAAATTAGTCGTCGTCAAAAGTTTTACGGCGTGTTTTAATTTAACTTGCGTTAAATATGATATAAAAGAAACGCCAAGCAATTTTTTAAAAGTTCTACAAAGATAAAATTTCGATATATAAAATTTTTCTGCAACGTCTTCAATTCCGTTAATTTCGTTAAAATGGTCTTTTATATAATCAATGATATTATTAACGTGTGTCGATGGTAAAGACGACGAAGATATAGCCGTTGGCGAATTGATTAATATAGTTAAAAGTTCGTCGATATAAGGATATAAATTATCAAAATTATTATTTTCATAATTAGAAAATAGATTTTGAAAAATATCGCCTAACTTTTCTTGAACTTCTTTTTCGGGCTCAATATGATTTCTATTAAAGGCAGTTAAAAGTCTTTCAACGGCAAAAGGCGTAAAATATTTTAACAAATATTCTTTGGTAAAAGAAATAAGTATTCTTTCGCCACCTTTACCACCCGTTTTATGAAGTTGCCCTTGATTAATTAAAGCAAATTGCCCCGTTTTTACGGTAAAAAAGTTTGACTCAACGAAATAATCCCTTTCGCCGTTTACCATATAATAAAGTTCGTAGCAGTCGTGCAAGTGCATTGACGGCATTTTAAAATGTTTAGCCGTCCTTTCAATAAGCACGTCGCCAAAATTAGTTTGTTTTGTAAAAATAATGTGATTTTTCATAATTTACCTACGTCAATATTTTACAATATTTTATTTAAAAGAGCAACTACTACGACGATTTTTTGAAAAATTTGTTTAACTTAGAGTTGATATTTTATAAAAAACAGCAAAAATTTATAAATTATGGTCAATATTTTTAAAAAAAATTATAAATACGGCAATATTTTGATAGATAATTTTAATTTTTAGTATTATAATATAGTTATTATGGTTGAATTATTCAACAAAATATCAAAAACAAATTTTTGGAGGCAAAAATGATTAAAATTGCACAATTTGGTGAAGGTGGCTTTTTAAGAACTTTCGTAGATTATTATTTTGATAATCTTAATAAAGAAGGTAAAGAATATAGCGTTTCTATTATCAAACCTATTACGTTTGGTACGCTTGATAGATTTTACGAACAAGACAATAAATACAACGTTATTTTACGTGGTATGGAAGACGGAAAAGAAGTTGAAACGGTTTACAAAGTAACTTGTGTTGAAAAAGTTATCGACCCGTTCAAAGATATTAACGAATACTATGAACTTGCTTGCGATAAAGATTTAAAAATCGTAGTTTCAAACACGACTGAAGCAGGTATTTGTTTCCACGATACGGATAAGTATGATGATTTTGAAGGTATCACTTATCCAGCAAAACTTACAAAATTCTTATATGCAAGATACAAAGCAGGTTTAGACGGCTTATATATGATGCCTGTTGAACTTATTGACAATAACGCAACTGAACTTGAAAAATGCGTAAAAGGTTATATTAAACTTTGGTCTTTAGAAGAAGACTTTGCTAAATGGGTTGAAGAAAAATGTTATTTCTCTAACACGCTTGTTGACAGAATCGTTTCAGGTTATCCAAGGGATAAAGAAACGCAAGAAAGACTTACTAAACTTATCGGCTATACTGATAACCTTATGTCTATCGGTGAACCATTTGGCCTTTGGGCAGTTGAAAAGAAAGGTGAAATTGATAAATACATAGTTTCTGGTAGCCACGGTATCGACGTAGTTGTTACAGAAGATATTAAATATTATAAAAAGAGAAAGGTTAGGGTACTTAACGGTAGCCACACTAATATCGTTCCAGTTGGTTTATGGCTTGGTGCTGAAACTGTTTACGACTGTATGAAAGACGAAAGATTATTAAACTTCTTAGAAGATACTTTAAAATATGAAATTAATCCTTTCGTATCAGACGATATTCAAGCAACTACTATTTTTGCAAACTCTATTAAAGAAAGATTTATGAATCCGTTCTTAAATCACCAACTTATAAGTATTGCTCTTAACAGTATTTCTAAATGGCGTGCAAGGGATTTACCAAGTTTTGCAGACTACTATAATGCAAACGGTAAAATTCCTACAAACCTTACAATCGGCTTTAGTTACTTAATGGCTATTTATTCAAACGCTAAAAAGGCTGAAGACGGCAAATACTACGTTGAACTTCCTTCAAGAAAGGTTCAAATTATTGACGACGAACCATACCTTGCATACTTTGATAAGGGTGGATGTCCTATCGAATTTATGAAAGACGTTAACGTTTGGGGCGAAGACTTAACTTTATACAAAGGCTTTGCTGAAACAGTTGCAAACAACTTAGAACTTATTAAACAAGGCAAAAACCTTATCTAATAAATTTAAACAAAATGCACTCGAAACAATAGTTTCGGGTGCATATTTTTTATTTAAATACTCACATTAAGTTGACAAAATAATATTATAATATTATAATAATTTGCAACAAGGTTGCGTTTTTAGATATGAAAAAGTTTATAAGTTTAATTTTAATTTTAATATCGTCGCTATTTATAT
>JAZRCS010000038.1:0-4797 GCA_045659885.1 Christensenellaceae bacterium | reverse complement strand
TTTTGGTAAATTTCCACAATACGGTTACAGTAACGAATATGCAGGTATTCCGGCAGGTGGCGATTTTTTATACGACTGTGCAGCGTCTGGTGCGTGGAGACCAGGCAATAGATTTATCTTATACGTTCAAATTATTGATAAATATTTTGGTAATCTTACAATTTCTTTCTTCTATAAAGACGATATAGTAAACGTTGTAATGGATAAGCATGCTGAATATTTCTTAGGTGAATATATAGGCGAATTTACTGCAAAAGCCGAATAATTAATTAGCAAGGTAATAAAACTTACCTTGCTTTTTTATTTTGTATTTACAATTTAAGTATAGTATGTTATACTATAACTGTATTTTTGATTTATTTTTTTAAAAATGTTAAAAATTTATATTAAAGTATAAAAAATAAAAAAAGTAAGACGTTTGTCTTACTTTATGGTGCCGGTGGTGGGACTCGAACCCACACACCCTCGCGGATAATAGATTTTGAGTCTATCTCGTCTGCCAGTTCCAACACACCGGCGAATATGTGTAAAGTTATAATAGCACAATCGCAAATAAAAATCAATTATTTTTAATACAAAAAAGGAAATTATGAGTAAACTTGTTTTAATTGACGGCAACAGTTTAATAAATAGGGCGTTTTATGCAACTCCACCTTTAACAAATAAAGACGGTATATCTACCAACGCAGTTTTTGGCTTTGTAAATATGCTTATTAAAGTGATTAACGACGTAAAGCCCGACCATATTTTAGTTGCATTTGATAGGCGAGAACCTACTTTTAGACACAAAATGTATACCGAATACAAAGGTACGCGTAAGCCTATGCCGGAAGATTTACGCCCACAAATTCCACTTTTAAAAGAAGTTTTAACCAAAATGGGTATCAAAATTTACGATAAAGCAGGTTTTGAGGCAGACGATATTATAGGAACTGTTGCTAAAAAATATACTGGCGAAACTATAATTATTACGGGCGATAAAGACAGTTTTCAACTTGTTGACGAAAAAACTTCGGTATATTTTACTCGTCGTGGTATTAGCGATATAGATATTTTAGATAATAATAATTTTAAGGAAAAAACGGGCATTTTGCCGTGTCAAGTTACCGATTTAAAGGCGTGTATGGGGGATAGTTCGGACAATATTCCAGGAATAGTCGGCGTTGGCGAAAAAACGGCACACACTTTAATTGAAACGTACCAAAATATTGAAAATATTTATCAAAATTTAGGCGAGTTTAAAGGAAAATTACTTGAAAAAATTGCAAACGGTAAAGATTTGTGTTTTTTAAGTAAAGTTTTAGCGACCATTGACGTAAACGTTGATATTGATTTAAAAGAAGATGATTTAGGTTATATTTATCCTTTTAACGACGATGCTAAAAGGATTTTTACCAAACTTGAATTTAGGGGATTTTTAAAAAGAAGTGAACTTTTTTCAAGTGAAGAAACCGTTGTAAGTAACAATACGGCAAAAAGTGTAAATATAGTAGAAATTACTCCGTCAACCGATATTGAAAGTTTATTAAAAAGCAAAGAAATTACAGTTGTAATCGACGATAAAATTAGTTTTTATAACGGTGACGGCAACGAATATAAACTTAAAATCAAAGAAATGTTTTTTGACGAAGGTTTTTTATATAGCGACGCTGTAAAATTATTTAAAAACTATTTTGAAAATCAAAACAATAAAGTAATTTGCTACGGAGCGAAAAAACTTGCTTATATTTTAAAAGAATTTGATATTAGTTTCAATGCTCAAAGTGAAGACGTTGATATTTTGAAATACTTATTAGATTTTAAAGGCAAAGAAGAAAGTCTAAAAGACACGTTATATTATTATCAACTTGACGAAAAAACGCCGGCGTACAGTCTAAACGTTTTATTTAATAAATTTATTAAACAACTTAAAGAAGAATACGTAGAAAGGCTTTATTACGACGTAGAATTACCTTTATGGCGCGTTTTATTTGATATGGAAAGTCAAGGCTTTAAAATAGATTTAACCGAACTTGACAATTTATCAAAACAATATAAAGAAGAATTAAACAATTTAACAAAACAAATTATATTATTAGCAGGCGAAGAATTTAATATAAATTCTCCAAAACAATTAGGATATATTATATACGAAAAACTTAATTTAGGTAAAGGTAAAAAGACTAAAACGGGCTCGATGTCAACAAGTGCCGAGCAGTTAGAAAGTTTAATTTCAACACACGAAATCGTGCCTTTAATTTTAAGGTATCGTCAAATACAAAAACTTTATTCAACTTATATTGAAGGCTTTAGACCTTTAATTGATAAAAATACGGGTATAGTTCATACCGTTTTTAATCAAACTTTAACTCAAACGGGCAGATTGTCTTCAAAAGAGCCTAATTTGCAAAATATTCCCGTAAAAACCGAAGAAGGCAGGGTGCTTAGAAAATTATTTATAGCAAAAAGCGACGATAATTTGCTAATTGACGCCGACTATTCTCAAATAGAATTAAGGCTTTTAGCACATTTTTCGCAAAGTGAAGAGTTGGTTAAAGCGTATAAAGAAGATAAAGATATTCACCAAATTACTGCAAGCCAAGTGTTTAACGTTTCGTTAGATAAAGTAACGAAAAGTATGCGTAGTAGTGCAAAAGCAGTAAATTTTGGTATTATTTACGGTATTAGTGAGTACGGACTTGCAAAAAATTTAAAAATATCGCCAAAAGATGCTAAAAACTACATTGAAAGGTATTATGAAAGTTACCCAAGCGTTAAAGAATATATGGCCAAAAACGTTGATTTTGCCCGTAAAAACGGCTACGTTTCAACTATATTAAACAGAAGACGCTATATTAAAGAAATTAATTCGTCAAACTTTAATTTAAGAAGTTTTGGCGAAAGAGCGTCAATGAATATGCCACTTCAAGGCAGTAGCGCCGATATTATAAAAATCGCTATGGTTAACGTATATAATAAGTTAAATAAAGAAAATTTAAAAGCAAAACTAATTTTACAAGTGCACGACGAACTTATTATAGACTGTCCTAAAAACGAATTAGAAATCGTTAAAGGAATTTTGGTTAACGAAATGCAAAACTCCGTTAAATTAAGAGTTCCACTTTTAGTTGAGGCAAACGTAGGTAAAACTTGGTTCGAGGCAAAATAATATGAATAAAATTTACGCAATCACGGGTGGTATAGGTAGTGGAAAATCACTCGTGATACAATATTTAAAAAGTAAAGGTTATATAACTTACGGTGCAGACGAAATTTACGATACTTTATTAAACGACGATAATTTTGTATATGATATATACAAGTTGTTAGAAATTCCGTATAAAACGGGCGAAAAGTTTGATAGGGAATTAGTTTCTAAAATTGTATTTAACGATAAAGAAAAATTAAAGTTGTTAAACGCTTTCACTCACAAACAAATTATGAGTAAAATGTTACTTTTAAGTAAAACTCATAACGGTATAGTTTTTAACGAAGTTCCGTTACTTTTTGAAAGTGGATACGAAAATTTTTACGACGGCGTAATCGTTATTGTTAGAGATAAAAGTGAAAGAATTAACGCCGTTATTAAAAGGGACGGTAAAAATAAACAGCAAGTTGAAAATATAATTAAAAATCAATTTAATTATGATAAAATTTCACAAAAAAAGCATATACTTATTGTAAACGACGGCGATATAAAATCGCTTTATAATAAGGTGGACGAAATTTTAAGTGAAATTGAAAAAAACAATTAAAACTACTTTAATAATTTTGAGTTTGATGTTTTTAATAATTTTTTCGTTTATAGTATACGAAACGGTTTTAAGTGGCAGATACTATGATTTAGTTAAAGCCGAGTGCGAAAAATACAATCTTAATCATATAACGGTTATATCGTTAATTAAAACGGAAAGTAATTTTAATAAAAATGCAAAGTCAAATAAAAACGCAATAGGACTAATGCAAATTAAAGAAGGAACTGCTAACTACGTTTCTAAAATGTACGATATTAAGTATGACGATTTATACGATTATAAATCAAATATAAAAATAGGCGTTGCATATCTTGATTATTTAACGAAAAAATTTAATTATGAAGATTTAGTCTTATGCGCTTATAACGCTGGCGAAGGAACGGTTTCTCGTTGGATGGAAAGGGGATATATAGTTGATAACGAAATAAACTATATTCCGTATAAGGAAACGAGAAATTATTTAACTAAAATCAAAAAACTAAAAAATTTTTATACGATATTTTATTAAACACCTTCGGGTGTTTTTTTGTTTATATTTATAAAAAATGCAAATAATAAATTATATGATAAATTGTTTGCAAAGCGTAGAAAGTAAAGTTTTAAAATACCTAAATTTTATTGATAATAACGACGCTTTTTTGTTAATTACAAACGACGAAATTAAAAATGCTATTGAAGATATTAAAGATTTTTCTACACAAGAAATTTTAAATATTTTTAAGAATTTAGAAAAATTAGACCTTATTAAAATAAAATATTCAAGCAGTGAAAATTACTTAATATCTTTATGTGAAAAAGGTAAAAAATTCACCGAAAACTTTAAATTGAAAAATTCTCAAAATTTCACTAAAAATGGTAAAATTTACATTTTTTTATTATCAGTATTAGGCTCGTTTTTAGGCTCAATTTTAGCCTTAATTTTTTATCTATATATTTATAAATTATGTTAAATTCAAACGAAATTAAATTATTTAAAATTATACACGACAACATAAATAATCAAAATACGACTTTAATTAGTTTGGCGTCGTTATATATTTTTTTAAATAATCAAAAAACAAAA
>JAZRCS010000037.1:0-4265 GCA_045659885.1 Christensenellaceae bacterium | reverse complement strand
GAAGATATACATATGTTCATAGAAGGCGAATTAACTAAAAGGGTAGGCGACGTTGGTAAAAAATTGCATACTGCAAGAAGTAGAAACGACCAAGTTGCCGTTGACTTAAAAATGTACGTTAAAGATACTCTTTTAGAAATTAAAAGTCTTATCTTTGATTTGCTTGAGGTTTTATACGATTTAGCAAGTCAAAACGTTGAAACGGTAATGCCGGGTTATACGCATTTACAACGTGCGCAACCTATATCGTTTTCTCAACACCTTTTAGCGTATAGCGAAATGTTTAAAAGGGATATTTCACGTATCGACGACGGTGTAAGTAGACTTAATTACTCTCCACTTGGTAGTTGCGCTTTAGCAGGCACGACTTACGATACGGATAGAGAAATGGTTGCAAAAGCGCTTGGCTTTGACGGTGTAACTTCAAACAGTATCGACGGTGTTAGTGATAGGGATTTTTGCGTTGAAACGTTAAGCACTTTATCAATTATAATGATGCACTTATCTAGGTTTAGTGAAGAATTAATTTTGTGGACGAGTTTAGAATTCAAGTTCGTAGAACTTGACGACGCGTTTACAACGGGTTCAAGCATAATGCCACAAAAGAAAAATAGCGATATGGCTGAACTCGTTAGGGGAAAAACGGGTAGAGTTTACGGTCATTTAATGGGAATATTAACCGTTTTAAAGGGCTTACCACTTGCTTATAATAAAGATATGCAAGAAGATAAAGAAGGTATCTTCGACGGTTTAGAAACGGTAATTAATTGTTTAAACGTATTTATACCTATGCTTAAAACTATGAAGGTTTTAAAAGAAAATATGTTAAACGCGTCTAAAAAAGGTTTTATTAATGCAACCGACCTTGCCGATTATTTAACTAAAAAAGGCGTCCCTTTTAGAGAGGCTTATAAAATTACGGGTAGCATCGTTGCCGACTGTATTAAAAAAGACTGTGTTTTAGAAGATTTAACTATTAGTGAATATAAAAAATATCACCCTTTATTTGAAGACGATTTATACGATGCAATAGAGTTATTTAATTGTATGCAAAAGCGTTCGTCTCAAGGTGGAACGGGCGTATCTTCTGTAAAGGTACAACTAAAAAACTTAAAAAAATTCATTGATAAAAATAATTAATACTTAATTAAATAAGCGTTACGTTTTAAATTGTAACGCTTTTTTCGTGCAAAAATATTATTCTTTTTTCGTTACAAAATTATAAAGTACGACAAAATTTTATTTAAATATTTAGTTATTATATGAAAAAGGAGTATAGTATGGCTGAAAAAATTGTAATAACTTCGGGCAAAGGTGGTGTAGGAAAAACTACTTTTACTATAAATTTAGGTTTAGTGCTTGCAAAAAAAGGTAAAAGAGTAGTGCTTTTAGATTTTGATTTTGGACTTAATAATTTAGACGTTGTTTCAAACGTCGAACATTTGGTAGTTTTTGATTTAATCGACGTTTTGAATAATCGTTGTCGAACGAAACAAGCGTTAATTAAAAGTCCGTATAATGAAAATTTATTCGTTTTACCAACGTCGCACTCGTTAAATAAAGATATTGAAAATCAAAATTTTAAAGACGTTATTGAAGATTTAGACGTTTTATTCGATTACGTTTTAATAGACTGTCCTGCAGGAATTGATAAAGGCTTTCACCGTGCCGTTTCAAATTGTAATGGCGCAATCGTCGTAACTACTGCGCATTTATCAAGTATTCGTGATGCCGATAAAGTTTTGTCAATTTTAAAAAGTTATAAGTTAAAACAAACTTTTATCGTCGTAAATAGATATAGGGGCGATTTAGCGTTGCAGGGGGTTATGTTTTCGCTTTCCGATATAGAAAACACTTTAAACGAAGATATAATAGGCGTTATCCCAGAAGACGATAATTTTATTAACGGCGTAGTTGACGTGCCGAATTTAGAGTGCGTAAAAGCGTATAAAATTATATGTGATAATCTTTTAAAAAACGAAAGAAAAATATACGATTGTTTTAAAAAATACAAAGGATTTTTCGGTAGTATTAGAAAGGAACTTAAAAAGAAAATATGAAAAATCAAAAAGTTAATAATAGACTAAAAAATTTAATTGAAAAGGATAGGCTTTCACTTAGTAAAGACGTTTTAGAACTTATAGAATTCGACTTAAATAATCTACTTAATAATTATTTTAATTTGTCTGGTGGAGTGAAAATTCAAATAGAAACGCTAAAAGACAGGTACGAAATTACTATTAATTGTAGCGCATGTGGAGTAAAACCGTTTGGAATAATTAAATAATTGACAATTTAATAAAAAAATTATAATATATTTATATAAGGAGTATATTATGGAATTTTTAGAAGTTTTACAAAATAGATTTTCGTGTAGAGATTATAGCCAAAAGCAAGTTGATAGGGAAGTTATTGATAGCGTTTTAAGTGCCCTTAAAAGCGCGCCTACTGCAAAAAATATGCAACCACACCAAATTTTAGTTTTAAGTGGTAAAGAAAAAATTGATTTAATAAGGGAGGCAAGTCCTGCGCTATACAACGCGCCACTCGTATTCGTTTTACTTGCCGATAAAAATAGAGAGTGTTACTTGCAAATTAACGATAGGTTTTTAACTGAAACCGATTTAGGTATTATAGGAACTTATTTAATGCTAAGTGCTGAAAATTACGGTTTAAATACTTGTTGGGTATGTAATTTTAATGATAAAAAGTTATCTTCATTACTAAATTTAGATGAAAATTTAAAACCTTACAGCATAATTTTAGCAGGTTATAAATCTGAAACGTGCGAGCCAAACCCACGCCATTTTTCTCGCCGTGAATTAGACGAATTTGTAAAATTTATTTAATAAAATATTAAAATTTTATAAACGTATTAACAAATTAAAATATAGCATAATTTTAAGTAAAATTGAAGTTATGCTTTTTTTATTTAGAACTCTTAAATTTTAAATTATTAATATTTTTAAGTAATACTTAAAAAATATTGCTATTACGTATAAAAAATGATAAAATAAAAGAACTAAATAATTTACTGCTTAACAAAGGAATATTTATGAAAAAGAAACTTTTAACACTTTTATTAACAATTTTTGCTTTAAGTACGTGCGTGTTTACCCTTACGGCGTGTAATCACGAGCATTCGTATACAATGGAAGTAATTGAGCCAACTTGTTTAAATCTTGGTTATAATAAATATACCTGCAAGTGTGGAAATACATATAACGATACTTTTGTTAATTCGTTGGGACACTCGTTTACAAATTATATTAGCGACAATAATGCAACGGTTGATGCTGACGGCACAAAAACGGCAACTTGTGATAGAGAAGGGTGTAATCAAACTGATACGATAACTGACGAAGGAAATAAACTTATCCCAAGCCAAGGTTTAGAATTTGCTTTAAATGCCGACCAACAAAGTTATTCAGTAACAGGGTTAGGCGCTTGTACTGATACAATATTAGTAATACCTTCAACTTATCAAAATAAGCCTGTAACAAGTATAGGTGATTATGCGTTCCAATTTTGCGATAGTTTAACAAGTATAGAAATACCAAGCAGTGTAACAAGTATAGGTGATTCTGCGTTCTATGATTGCGATAGTTTAACAACTATAGAAATACCAACCTGCCTAACAAATATAGGTTATATGGCGTTCCGTGGTTGCAGTAGTTTAACAAGTGTAACAATAGGTAACAGTGTAACAAGTATAGGTTATAGTGCGTTTTCGTGGTGCGTAAAATTAACAAATATAACAGTAAATGCTAATAACACAACTTATAAAGATATAGACGGTAATTTATATAGTAAAGATGGTACAACTTTAATACAATATGCAATAGGAAAAACGCAAACTACGTTTACTATCCCAAATAGCGTAACAAGTATAGGTGATACTGCGTTCTATGATTGCGATAGTTTAACAAGTGTAACAATACCAAACAGCGTAACAAGTATAGGTTATTATGCGTTCGCTTATTGCGATAGTTTAACAAGCGTAACAATCCCAAACAGCGTAACAAGTATAGATAGTTATGCGTTCTATTGGTGCGGTAGTTTAACAAACGTAATAATAGGTAATAGCGTAATAAGTATAGGTTTTGGTGCGTTCGCTTTTTGCGATAGTTTAACAAGTATAAAAGTAAATGCTAATAATACAACTTATAAAGATATAGATGGTAATTTATATAGTAAAGATGGAAAAACTTTAATACAATATGCAATAGGAAAAACGCAAACTACGTTTACTATCCCAAACAGCG
>JAZRCS010000036.1:0-13665 GCA_045659885.1 Christensenellaceae bacterium | reverse complement strand
CAAAAGAGCAATAATTACTACGCCTGCAATAATAGTGGCGATAGTCTTTTTTGAAAGTTTTTTAAAAAAATTACACATAACTTTCTCCTTAATAAAATTTACTAATAAAAAATCACGGCACTACTAAATACCGTGAACAATATCTAATAGCACAACGCTGTAAGCGACAGTCAAACGCATATTTTGCGTTTGCCCAGAAAATTTCTTTTGGCAAAGAAATATCTTCGGCAACTTCCCCTAAAACGTTCCGATTTGCCAAAATAAACGTTTATAATGTCAGTTGCGCCTCTATTTTTATTAATTTATTAAAGTTTAAAATATTTTTCGCTAAAAGTCAACAAAAAAGCACCAAAACTACGCGTTTTGGCGTTTTTTTGCTCCTTTTAGTTTGTATTCATACATTTTACGTATATTTGGTGTGTAATATCTTCCTTAATCGTAAATTTGTGTTCATCAAATTTAAATGGATAAAGTTTATATAATAAGTTTACGTATTCAAAAACGTCGCTACCAGATTTTTTAGTTGTTTCAAACAAGTTGTTTATCATATCTTCGACGTAAACCTTGGCTTTATAAAGCGTTTCGTCGTTAAGTTTACCTAAAGAAGAAATTTCTGTTATTGATTGAGAAAGATTACTGTCGCTAACCTTAAGCCACAAATCAAGATAAACCGTAAACACGGGTTTGTTATCGATAAAAGTCAATTTTCTTCTATGAGTTGCTTTAGTAACGCTTATTAAATAAGTTCCCTCTTTGCCGTCGCTATCGTGCGAAGTGATTGAAAAAGTAGTTTCGTTTACACTTTTAAACAATAAGGAAAATACTAAAGTCAAATCGCTATCTAAAATCCCTACTTTTTTGCCGTTTAAAAACAACAAGGTAGAACTTGCGTCGTAAATTACGGAACTGCTTTCTCCCGATTGTCCCCCTTCGTTAGAACTTCCTGAAGACGAGCCCGAACTGCTTTCTCCACTTGAACCACTTAATCCTTTGTCGGCTTGCTTGGTTTCGTCGTCTAATTTTACTCTTTTAACGTACGGCATAAAATTGCTCTTAGATTTAGAATAATAGCCGATGGAAAAATTTTTAATAGTAGTAGTCATAATTCTACTTGCCGTGTTAAAATCTCTTACGAAAATTTTAGATAAAGCAAAGCCCGATACGTTATCAAGTGGCGATGTAGACGCTAATAAATCTTTTGCCGAACCTTCGCACGCGCACAAAATTGCCGAATCTTCAACTTTATACGAACGCACGAAAAAGTCTATAACGTTCATAACGTCGTCTTCTAAAACACTTTCGCCTAAAACTATTAAATTGCAAAAACTAAGTTTAGGATACCACCCTGTTTGTTCGCCTATTTTAGAGATTGCCGAATATATCGTATCACCTTCACCTGTAATTATCGATTCGTTATTTTCTGCCGTATCAGTGCTTGCTTGTGGTATTGCAATTTGAGTAGTGACGGAATATAAATCATCTTTTTTATCTATGCCTAACGAAACTATAAGTGCAGTTTTTTCAATATTAATATAATTATAGTCTGCTGAAATAAAGAAAACGAAAATGGCTAAAAATAGTAGCATATAAAATTTAATTCTTTTGCGTGGCATTGTATTTTCTCCTGTATACTATAAAAGTTATTAACGGAATAACGTACGTAAAAGCAATTAGAATAAAAATTCCGTAATTTTGAAACCAGTTTAAAACGGCGAAAAATCCGTTTTCAAAAACAAGGGTTAATAAAAGAGCAAGTCCGTTTACTATTAAAGGAGCAACGTAAGGCTTATTAAAATTATAAACTCTTTTAATTAGCGACGACGAAAACATTAACGGCATAGCAATTAAAAAAATACTTGCAAACGATAAAATAAGCGTACCAACGTAATCAAATCGACCTATATTTGATAAGGTTATGGAATACTTACTCATTTTTATAGGAGCGTAAAACTGTCTTTTTGCTATACTTGCAAAAATAGCGTAAAAAACGGCTAACACAATGATTATAATTACGGCTGAAATAAGATAAGACAGTATAACTTTTTTAGTCATTTTTTTATCTTTTTTAACTTCGTTTAAGAAGAATAAAATATATAAAGGGTCGCCAAACCAAATAAGCGTTTTAAAAGCACCTTCAAAAATTGACTTAGGATTTTTAGAAAAAAACGGCAACAAATTGTCGTAATCGCCTACGTTAAAAGATAGTAGCAAAATAATAGATATTCCTATAAAAAATAAAATCGTTACTATTTCCATACTCCTTGAAAAAGATTTTATACCTTTTAACGAAACGTAAAAAGTTATTACGAAAATAGGAATATAAGTTAAAACGTTAGGTTGTGTTTCGTAAAAAGTTAGTTCAATAGAATTTTTTTCTTCTATCATAGGAATAAATACTTTAAAAATGAAAAAAAGCGCGTATAGTGTGATTATTGCCTTACTTAAAACTTTGCCGTAGATACTTTCAAGCATATTAAAAAAGCAAAAATTTTCATTATTTTTATAAACTTTCAATATTACAAACAGCAGTATAAAATCAATAAGGTAGTTAATTAAGCAAGATAAAATTAGTCCTTCTTCAGCAATGCCTGAAAGTAATGCAGGCATAAAGAAAAGCTTTGAAACGGTTGCCGTCGTAATTATTATAAAACACAGTTGTCTACTGTTTAGTTTGTACATTATAAAATCTCCTTCTAACTCGGTTTTTGCTTTTAAGTGATAACGGGCGTTTTTTCATACTGTCGAAAAAAGACATAACAAATCCGTCTTGTAAATCACTTAAAGTAAGTGGTGAAAAAGGCGAAGTTACGGGCACGCCAAAACTTTCAAGCGAGCATAAATAAATTACCAAGCCAGCCGAAAGTAAAAGTATTCCGTATCCCCCGAAAGTTCCTGCAACTATTAGAAAAATTATTCTTAAAACGGAAAGGCTTTCCATTAAGTCGGGCACGGTGTATAAACTAATACCAGATAGCGCAATAATCAAAATGGTTGGCGTTGATATAATGCCTGCGTTTACGGCCGTGTCGCCTAAAACTAACGCTCCAACGACGCTCATTGCAATACCTACGTACCTTGGCATACGAATACTTGCTTCGTTTAATATTTCAAATATTAGTAAGGTAAAAAACATTTCTGCACTTGGCGAAAGTGGAATTCCTTTAATACTGTTTACGATTGTTAATAGAAAGTTTAACGGTATTAACTGCAAGTGAAAAAGTTGTGCCGAAACGTAAAAAGCAGGTGCTAAAACTGCAACGATAACGGCAATTAACCTTAAAAACCTTGAAACGTTTGCGCGATAAGTGTTTGAATAGTAGTCTTCGCTTGACTGAAAGTCTTCAAGTAGTAGATATGGAACGGTTAAAACGATAGGCGAGCCGTCAACGATAATACCTATTCTTCCTTCTAACAGTTTACTTGCTAAAATATCGGGCTTTTCGGTTGAGCCAACTTGTTTAAATAAGGACGCTTTTTTATTAGATATACATTTAGCAACGTACGAACTGTCGCTAATTCCTTCAACGTCGATATTTTTTATTTTTTCAACTATAGTTTCAACGATTTTATGATTAACTATTGAATCGACGTAAACGACGCCGACAACCGTCGACGAATATTTGCCGACTATAAATTTTTTATAAACAAGGTCGGGACTTTTAATTCGTTGACGAAGCAGGCTTAAATTAGTTTGTATACTTTCGACGAAACCTTCCCTTGGACCTTTTAATATGGTGGAAGTAGGGGGCTCTGCAACCGGCCTTGTAGCGTGTTTTTTACAAGCAACTGAAAAACCTTCTAAAAAGCCGTCTATCAATAAAACGGTATCACCAAAAGTTATTTTTTCTAAGCAATCTTCAATAGTTTGTAAAATTTCCCCTTCGGGAAGAGTAATGTTTTCTAAAATTTCTTTACAAGAATTTTTACGCTCCATTTGTGATATAGGTGTTAAGACTTGTTTGCCTAATAACTCTTTATCTTCTAAATGGTCGTAAAATATACAAACGGCGTTTGAAGATTGTGCTTTTAGTTCAAAAAATATTATATCGTCGCTTTTTAGTATTGATTTTAATTTTTCGACGTTTTCGCTTAAATTTTTAGTTAACTTCATAACTTTACTATAAGTTATTTTAAAAAAAATATGTACTAAAGAAAAAAACGGGCATTAAGCCCGTTAAAAAATTATTTTTTTGTTTTTGTTTCTTCAAACGCTTTAATTACAATGCTTGTTAACGCGTTGCACTCGCTTTCACTAATGCTTGCATTGCCTGCAATTATATTGTAAATAGCATCTGTAGAAATTTGGCTGTCTTGACCTAAATTTAGCTCTTTAAGTATGCTTTTAGTCGTTTTTTCAATAGTGGTTGGTGAAACTATACCCTTTAAAATATTGCTTATGATTTTAGAAACGTTGGCTTTGCCAGAAAAAAGTTGCTTAACGATAGCGTAGTAAAGCGTTGCAATACCACCTATTTTTAAGCCTTTATTTAGCAAGTCGTCAAAAGAAAAAGTACAAACGATAAATTTACCGTATAAAAAATAAAAAACTACACCTAAGACAAAAGGTATTAAAATAATGACGTTGCTACGAGAAGAAGGAACGAATTTTTTTAAAATATTCGTTAAAATATAGACGATTAAAGCAATAAAAGGAATATCCAAACCCATTACCGAAAGATGACCAAAAAAGTTGGTAATAGTTTGCATTAAATCACCCTATAGTACGAAAAATCATATAAAATTTAAGTTAGCCCTAATTATAATTTTATTTATAATACAAAAATTTTAAAAAGAAATTCGCACTTTTAATTAAATTCCAGACGCAATAATATTATATAATGAAAATTAAATTATGCAATATCGATATGACTGTTTTTAGAAAAAATTCTAACGCAAAGAACGGTCATATCGTCTTTTGGGGTATTGCCGTCTAATTGTAAGGCTTTATTTAAAATATTGTCGGCAATTAGTTGTGGATTTTTATTATCAAGCGTGCGAACGAAGTCAATTAAGTCGGTTGTTGAAGAAAAAGCGTCGGATATTCCGTCGGTAAAAGCAATAATAGTGTCGCCGTCTTTAAGATTAGCACGACAGCCACTTGGCGCTAAGTCGTCTAAAATTCCAAGGGGCAAGGATGAGCCTTCAATAATTTTAACGCTTTCGTCACTCAAAATAAAACTGTAAGGCGCGCCTATTTTTATAAAATCTGCCATCATTGTATGTAAATTAACTACAACGATATCTATTGCCGAAAAATTATCGTCAGTATTTATAGTTAAAACCTTATTAACCGTATTTAAAATTAATTGACTATCAAGTCCTGCTTTATAAAAAGATTCAATTAAAGAAATTGCCGTTTTTGAAGTGTTTTCGGCACGCACGCCACTACCCATACCGTCGCTTAAAGCAATTAAAAACTTACCTTCGTTCAATTTAGAAAGGCTGTGAGTATCCCCACTTAAACCTTGATTTGATTTAACTTTACTTGCAACTCCAAACGACGCGTCTTTTAAAGGAGCGTTTTTTATAGTAATTGCGGATAGTTCAATTGATATGTTAGTTTTTGAAGTGATACATACTGGTTGTCCGACAACATTACTAATCGTCGATAAAAAATTTGGCTTTAATAAAAGGGCAGTATTGCAAACTATGTTTATCTCAATATCATCGCCGTTTGATAAAACGAACAACTCGTTAAAAGGCAAATTATTACGCCTTAAAGCGTTTGCAATATTTTTCTCAATTTCACTTGAAAACGGGGCTATAGTTGAATAATCTACTGCCATATTCTTTAATAAAGTAGCCACGCCTTGAGATTGTAAGCATATTAATTCTTTGCCTTGCGATACGTCTTCAAGTTCTTTTATTTTTTGTTGATATTCGCCTATAAGACGGTTCATTTCAAAAAGTACGCCGTTTACGTAACTGCATTTTTTAATAAAATCATTTGTTAAATCTATTAGCGAAACCTTGTTTTTTGCAACGCCGATTGATAATATTTTTACAAGTTCTGCGTGATGAGGCAAATTGTTTTGTTTGCAAAGCGAGTATTTGGGGCAAGTTTCACAAACTCTTATAATGACTTCGTCGGCCATTTTCGATAAAAGTTCGGGACTTGACGAAATGGTGTTTTTTAGTTTTTTAAAACTGTCTTCAATTTGATAAAACACGCTACTAACGTTATGTAATTTGTCTGCAACGGAAAGTCTAATTCTATTTATTGCATATTTTGGTAAAAGTTTTGAAGAAAGGTTGTCTATCTTGTTTTTAGTGTTTTGTAAAAGTTTGTTAGGTAAAAACAAGTATATTATGATTGCAACTACGCTATAAATTATTGAGTTTAAGTCGTAAGGACCGTAAAGTTTTAAAACAATCATAAACGTAAGGTCAACAAACAACAGTAAAAAAGCCGAAATTATTTGATTGTTTCTTCTAAACAATATCGAGCAAATGCCAAAAACGGCGTAGATGGCGATATAATTTAAGGAACTTGTTATAATGGTAGGGGCAAATGACAGTACTACTGCGCAAGCAACGCTAATTGCTCCACCAAAAAGGTTAGATGTAATTAAAATTATAAGCATGGAAATTGCTTTTGCCGTTTCAACGTTAAAAAAGTTAATTATTCCTAAAAATAACGGCAACGAAAATAACGAAAGGCAAGCAATTTCTTCACCAAGCAATTTATAGTTAAACTTTTTTATAAAAATTATTCTTGACGACGATATAAAAACGAAAGTCAAAATAGTTGAAAGAGATAGATATATAATTTTATGTAAAAGTTCGCCTTTATGCGTTAAAAAGACGTAAAGCGTGCAAGAAATTAAGGCGTAAGCAATAAGTTCGCTTTTTACAAGTGTATTTTTCTTTCTGTAAATTAAAAATATCGTCGTTAAAAGCACGCAGACTACTAAAGACGGAATTATTAAATACAAATCGAAAGTTAGTAAAAAAGTCAACAAAAACGCTGTCGCAGTATCGATTAAAGGAAATCCTAAATATAAAAGTGAAATAAAAAAAGGAATCACCAAAACAGTCGTTTGGTTAAAAGCGCACCTTAATAAAAAAGAAATTGTAAAAGTTAAAATAAAGCGAAAAAAACGCTTGTAAGTAAATTGATTATTTGTCATAAAAACCACCCTATAATGACGATAACATTAAAATAGTTACTTTTTTTACGTTATTATAAGAGTTGTTGTCGAATAGTGTAACATTTTTAATTTTATCAACAAACAAACTGTTTAAAGGCATTTTAAATTTTGCAAAGTGTAAAAGTTTTGACGAAAATATCGTTACTTTAGTAAAAGAATAAAAAAATGTGAAATAACCCCGTCAAATAATTGCAAAAATTAAAAAAGTATGTTAATATAAATAACGGTAAAATTCGCACTACGATGCTTGCCCTTGTTCGAGAGATGGTAAATTTCACTTTTCTATGCCGTCTTTTTAGGGAAAAACGACTTCGTAGGAGGAATATCGGAGGTATTATTATGGCAGTATGTTCTATGAAACAATTACTCGAAGCAGGCGTACACTTTGGTCACCAAACGTCAAGGTGGAACCCAAAAATGAAGAAGTACATTTACGGTGCAAGAAATAATATTCATATTATTGACTTACAACTCACCGTAGAAGAAATCGAAAAGGCTTACAAATTCGTAGTTGAAACGGTTAAACAAGGTAAATCGGTTTTATTCGTTGGCACGAAAAAGCAAGCGCAAGAAGCAATTAAGCAAGAAGCAGAAAGATGTGGTCAATTCTATATGAACACAAGATGGCTTGGTGGTACTCTTACAAACTTTAAGACTATCAAATCACGTGTTGAAAGACTTAGCAAACTCGACAATATGGAAAAGACAGGTCAATTTGACTTACTTCCTAAAAAAGAAGTTATTGCTCTTAAAGCAGAAAGGGATAAGTTACAAGCAGTTTTAGGTGGTATTAGACAAATGAATACTCTTCCAGGCGTATTATTCGTCGTTGACCCACATAGCGAAGATATAGCAGTTAAAGAAGCAAAAAACCTTAACATCCCAGTAATAGCAATTACGGACACTAACTGTGACCCAACGCCTATTGATTACGTAATTCCTGGTAACGACGACGCTATTAGAGCAGTTAAACTCGTTGCATCGGTTATCGCTGACGCTGTTATCGAAGCAAATCAAGGTGAAGACGCTGTTAGAAGGGACGTTGAAGAAGAAACAGTTACAATGACAGACGCTATTGAACAAGCAGACGCTACTGAAACGCCAAGTCAAGCAGAATAATTATTTTAAAGGAGAATTAATATGAGTTTTACAGCAAAAGACGTTATGGCACTTCGTGAAAGAACGGGTGCAGGTATGATGGATTGTAAAAAGGCACTTATCGAAACTGACGGTGATATGGACAAGGCAATTGACTATTTAAGAGAAAAAGGTATTGCTAAAGCCGCTAAAAAAGCAGGTAGAATTGCTGCTGAAGGTATCGTTGATAGTTATATCCACATGGGTGGTAGAGTTGGTGTTTTACTTGAAGTAAACTGCGAAACCGACTTCGTTGCTCGTGGCGATATGTTTAAAGAATTAGTACACGATATCGCTCTTCAAATTGCTGCTGCAAACCCACTTTATCTTTCAAAAGAAGACGTTCCAGCCGACGTTATTGAAAAGGAAAAAGAAATTTTAAAGGCCCAAGCAATTGAAGAAGGCAAACCTTTAAATATCGTTGAAAAAATGGTTGAAGGTAGAATTAAGACTTTCTATAATGAAAACTGCTTACTTTGCCAAAAATTCGTTAAAGACCCAGACAAGACTATTGAACAAATCGTTGTTGAAGCTACTGCTACTATCGGTGAAAAAATTAGTATTAGAAGATTCGTTCGTTACGAAATGGGCGAAGGTTTACAAAAAAAGACTGAAAATTTAGCAGACGAAGTTGCTGCACAAGTTGGCAAAATGCAACAATAATTATTAAAAAGGAACTTTTATGTTCCTTTTTTTTAAAAAATATTAGTTTGGAGAAAATTTATATATGAAAAGCAAGTATAAAAGAGTAATAATCAAAATAAGTGGCGAAGCCTTAGCAGGAGATAGTGGTTTTGGTTTTGACCATAGCGTAATCGACGGCGTAGTAGACCAAATAAAAACGATAGCAGATAAAGGCGTAGAAGTTGCAATCGTAGTTGGTGGTGGTAATTTTTGGCGTGGAAGACAAGGTACTGAAATGGAAAGAACTACTGCCGACCATATGGGTATGCTTGCAACGGTATTAAACGCGCTTTGTTTACAAGACGCTTTAGAAAGAAAGGGCGTTGTAACAAGGGTACAAACGGCGTTAACAATAACAAGGGTAGCAGAACCTTATATTTTAAGAAAGGCGTTAAATCACTTGTCTAAAGGTAGAGTAGTTATATTTGCTTGTGGAACGGGTAATCCTTTCTTCTCAACGGATACTGCAGTTGCGTTAAGGGCAGCCGAAATAAACGCCGACGTAATATTACTTGCTAAAAACGTTGACGGAATTTACGATAGCGACCCTAAGATTAACAAAAACGCTAAAAAATACGAAGAAATTAAATACATTGATTTTATTAGTCAAGAATTAAAAGCAATGGATACGGCGGCAGTTGCAATTTGTATGGAAAATAAAACTCCTATATTAGCGTTTGGGCTTAACGAAGAAAATGCAATAGTAAGAGTTGTTGAAGGCGAAAAACTCGGTACTTGGATTAGATAAAAGTTAAAAACACTTTGGTTTAGATAAAACTAAAGTGTTTTTTAATTAACATAATTAAAAAAGAGTTAAGGCAAAATAATAAAAACCCTTTACAAAATTACGTTATTAATATAAAATATAAGTGTAAATAATTTATTAGGAGAATTTATTATGGCAATGGATTTAGAAACTTTAGAAATGATAGTTTTAGAATGCGAAGAAAAAATGGGCAAGTCTTTAGACTCGTTAAAAGCAGACGTAGTTCAAATAAGGGCAGGTAGGGCAAACCCACGTATTTTAGATAAAATTTTAGTTGAAGCGTACGGTGGAATGAGTCCTATTAATCAATTAGGCAACATTTCTGTATCGGACGGACAATGTCTTGTTATCTCGCCTTGGGATAAAAGTTTACTTAAAAGTATTGAAAAGGCAATTCAACTTTCAAACATAGGCTTAACACCAACTAACGACGGTAACGTTGTAAGGCTTGTTTTTCCCGTATTAACAGATGAAAGAAGAAGGGAACTTTGTAAACAAGTTAGAAAAATGGGTGAAGACGGCAAAGTTGCTATTAGAAATATTCGTCGTGACTTTTTAGATTCGTTTAAAAAACTTAAAACGTCAAAAGAAATAACAGAAGACCAATACGCAGGGTACGAAACTAAGGTTGATAAACTCACTTCTAAAAACATTGAGGCTATTGATAAAGTTATAGGCGATAAAGAAAAGGAAATAATGACTGTATAATGCGTAAAACAAATAAAATACCACGCCATATCGGATTTATAATGGACGGTAACGGTAGGTGGGCTAAAGAAAGGTTATTGCCAAGGACAAGAGGGCACGTTAAAGGCGCAAATATCGTTGAAAAAATAGTAAACTACTCTTTTAAACAAGGTGTAGAAGTCGTTTCATTGTACGCTTTTTCTACCGAAAACTGGCAACGTCCCGAAAAAGAAGTTAAAAAAATATTTAGTATTTTGCAAACGTTTTTAAATAAATATATAGCCAAATTAAAAAAATACGAATTAAGATTGATGTTTTCGGGCGATTTATCAAAACTACCACAAGAGTTGCAAAATCTTTGTCAACAAAGAGTTGAAGAAACTAAACTTTATAGTAAAGGTATAGTGAATATTGCCTTAAATTACGGTGGTAGACAAGAAATAATAAAGGCTTGCAACGAACTTTTAAAAGAAGGCAAGCAAGAAATAACGGAAAAAGATTTTGAAAAGAAGTTATACACTAACGGACTTCCCGATATCGACCTTGTCGTTAGAACGAGTGGGGAGCAACGCTTAAGCAATTTCTTTTTATATCAATCAAGTTATGCTGAAATTTATTTTACAGAATGTTTATGGCCGGATTTTAATAAAAAAGAATTAAAAAAGGCGTTAGACTGGTACGCACATAGGCACAGAAGATTTGGAGAGGTTTAAAATGTTAAAAAGGACGATTACGTCAATTTTTATAACGGCAGTAATCTTACTTAGTTTTGTTTTAAGACAACTTGTTCACGTAAGATTTTTTGATTTATTCATATATATTATAGCATTGACGTGCGCGTTCGAATTTTTGCGCGCTTTAAAAGACGGAGTGACTAAACAACAAAAAGTTTTGTCGTACGTTTATACCGTTTTAATTATACCTTGCATTTCGTTCAAGTATAATTACGCGCTTTCGTTTACTATTTTGTACGTTGCAATCGTGTTTTTATTTTCACTTTTTCACGCTAAATCTTCTTCGTTAGACAAGCTTTCAAAAACAATATTTTCAATGTTTTATCCTACGGGATTTTTCATTGCGTTTGAATACATTAATTCGTATCACAATATTTTTAACGTAGACCAAATATTTTCACTTATAATTTTAGTTTTAATTTTCGGTTGCGCTACGGCTACCGACGTTATGGCTTATTTGGTAGGCTGTTCATTAAAAGGCAAAAAACTTTGTCCTACGATTAGTCCAAATAAAACTATAAGTGGCGCAATAGGTGGGCTTTTCGGTGGTACGATTGTCGCGCTTATCATATATTACGTTTTTAAAGGTTTAGGCTACGATTTATTTTCGTATTTATCTTTTGCAAATATAACCCCGTTTTTAAAAGGTTTAATAATTGCAATAATAGGTCTTTTATTTGCTATTGTCGGCGAAGTCGGCGATTTAGCCGAAAGTTTAATTAAACGTCAACTTGGCGTTAAAGATATGGGCAAATTATTGCCTGGGCATGGTGGAATGTTAGACAGAATGGACAGTATTGTATTTATTTCACTATTTGCTCACATTTTGTTCTCATTTTTAGTGGTAGGATAGGATATAATAGTAATATGATTAAAATTGCATTACTTGGCTCAACGGGTTCTATCGGTAGACAGGTTTTAAACGTCGTAGATAGATATCCAAATAAATTTAAAATCGTTTCAATGTCGGCAGGTAGCAACGCTAAACTGTTTAACGAGCAAATAAATAAATACAAACCACAAATAGCGTCGCTTTACGATGCCGAAAAATTATTTGAAATTAAAGAAGTCCCTAACGGAACTTCTTTATATTATGGCGAAAACGCTATAATACACGCCACGGCAGTTGATTGTGACGTCGTTTTTGTTGCCGTAATGGGCTTTAGTGGTGTAAAAGCAGTAAAATATGCTCTTGAAAACGGTAAAAGAGTTGCCCTTGCTAATAAAGAAACTTTGGTATCAGCAGGCGAACTTATAATGCCACTTGCTAAAAAGAACAAGGTAGATATAATTCCCGTTGATAGTGAACACTCGGCAATTTGGCAATGTTTAGATTACAATAAAGAAAAGCCTTTTAAAAACTTAATTTTAACAGCGTCGGGTGGTGCCTTTAGAGATAAAACTATAAAAGAATTAGAAAGCGTGACGGCAAAAGACGCTTTACGTCATCCAACTTGGAAAATGGGTGAAAAAATTACGATTGACTGCGCTACAATGATGAACAAAGGCTTTGAAATTTTAGAGGCTATGCACCTATTCTCGATAGGGCTTGACAAAATCAAAGTGCTTATTCACCCCGAAAGCATAGTTCATTCTATGGTTGAATTTTCTGACGGTGGAATTCTTGCCCAACTTGGCGACGCTAATATGGAACTCCCTATTCAACTTGCTTTGACTTATCCTTCAAGACTTCCTTTAGGCGAAGAAAACTTTAGTTTAGTAGGTAAAAACTTATCTTTTTATGAAGTAGATAGGACAAAATATCCTTGCTTTGCTCTTTTTGAAGAAGTTATTAAAAAGGGTGGAATTTATCCTTGCGTAGCGTCGAGTGCCGACGAAGAGGCCGTTAAATTATTTTTACAAGGTAGAATAAAATATACCCAAATAGTCGAGTATATAGAATATGCGCTTGAAAAATCAAATCAAGTTCCTATGACGTTTGAAAACTTGTATTACGTTGATTTTAATTCAAGAAGATTAGTAGGCGAATTGTATGCAAAAAGGAACGGTCAATAATGAGTTTTAACACCGTATTATATATAGGTTTAGCAATTTTAATATTGCTTTTTATGATTACCGTACACGAGTTTGGGCATTATATCGTAGGCAAACTGTTTAAATTTAAAATTAATGAATTTGCTATCGGTATGGGCCCTGCTTTATTTAAAAAGAAAAATAAAAAAACCGAAGAAATTTTTTCTATTCGAGTTTTTCCGTTAGGTGGATATTGCGCGTTTGAAGGCGAAGACTCTGAAAGCGACAGTCAAGGTGCGTTTAATAATAAAGCGCCTTATAAGCGAATTTTAGTTTTAATTGCAGGCGCAACGATGAATTTAATATTCGGCGTTTTAATTTTGATGCTTTCTATCGGTATTTACGGTCAATTATTAGTGCAAACTTACGATATTAAAGACGACTTAACCTACCAAGAATATTCTTTAAAAAACGACGATATTATTCTTGCAATAAACAATAAAAACGTTTATATGTCAAGCGACGTAGCGTC
>JAZRCS010000035.1:0-2689 GCA_045659885.1 Christensenellaceae bacterium | reverse complement strand
AGATTTTTTAAACCGTCGCCACTAAAACTTTCCATACTTTCACTCATCATTTTAAGACCAAGCAAAAATAAAGTTATACCACCAAGCGTTAAAAAAATATAAGAAACAATATGCATAATTCACCCTTTTATTATGTTTATTAGTAAAAGAGTTTTTTTATGAAAAAAACGCTACCAAAGTAACGCTTTAAGTTGATTGTTATTTCTTAGTTTCGGTTTTACTTTTAGAGCCAACACTTTTGCTTTTATAGTAATTTTGTATTGCAAAAAATTGTTTTCTTTTATTATCGCTTTTAAATTTTCTTGACTTAATTTCTTTAAATTTTTTTGAACCAAACATTAGTTTCCCCCTTCAAGTGATATTTCATACTCTTTAAAATAATCATATACAAAAGATATCTCTTCTTCACATAGTTCGTATTTTATGTTATTCACTACCGTTCGTTTTAATAACGCAATAGGAAATACATATGCTTTTTGAGTAACATTATCATAACCTATTAGATAATTACGTTCCCCTTTAAAAGATAATTCTATAGAAATAGGCACAAAACACAATTTTTCATTTTTTAAATAAAAAACACATTGTTGACTATTTGTTATTGCGTTCTTAATTTTCTGCATCTCTTTATAAAAAAAGAAATATTCACGCTGATTTAATCTTTTTGAAGAATATTCAATTAAAATACTCCTTACAAATTGCGTAAAAGTTGTATCGTAAGTGTAAAACACGTTATCGTAAATGTTCAATAATTGTTCCAAATGAGCATTGTTTGCCCTGAAAGAAACTGATATATTACCATCATCACAGTAGTCGTATTTGCTAAAATATGTATTATATATGTTTTTTTCAATTTCAATAGTTAATTGCTTATTGCCATTATTATTCTTTAAAAAAGTTAAATGCAAGTCGTTACGATAATCTGATAAATTAGGTATTAAATGATTTAATAATCCACTTACACTTGGTGTATTATTTTTTAAAAATCCAAAATATACAGCATCTTTAAAAAGGGTTTGATAAACAAATATAGGCAAATTAAAATGCGTTGGGTCTGCAAAAGGGAAATTATTTTTTTTCTTATTCATAAATAAATTATACAACTTGTAGAATTTAATGTCAAACATAATGCTGAATTTTTTTAAAATAATAACTATAAAAGCATATAAATATGTGTTTTTTAATAAAAGTTGTAGCATAAAAATTTATATTCGCATGCTATTTCATTATTGTTTTTTATATGCTAAAATACTTTTGCAAGAGAAATCTTGACTAACTACAAAGGAGGTGATATAATATGTTTAATAAAAAATCTAAGCGTAAATGGGAAAAAATTTGTAATTCTGCAATTATACATTCTTCACTGGGCGAGTTTACAAATGGTGGTAAAAACGGACCTCCCAAATTTGCCAAAGGTGGACATGGTGAAGAGAATATAAAAGAATTAAAACGACGTGGAATTGATTATAATATAGTTTTTACTTATCCCAATGGTGTTCGATTAGGAAATGTTCCTTCTCATAAAAAAACAAAAAAAAGGACAGGCGGTTATCAGGTATGGTTTCCTAAAAGTTGGACAAGGAACACTATACGTAAAGCAGGAGAAAAAATTATTAATTCTATTCCTTACAAATTAGATGATGGCAAAAATCTTTTTGGCAAATACAAGAAAGTAAAAATAGCTGTAAAAAGAACTTTTGGGAAAGTTTCTACAATTTTCCCATATCACAAACAAAACGGAGGTATAAAATGGACTGGAAAAAAGTTGAAATTAAAGCGTATTTTCAAGAAATACTAAAAGCAAGAAGCAGGTCGCCTGAAGGTTTAGATGGAACAGACTGGGAACGCAATACGTATGTTCTATTAAGAAATTTTGAAGAAACTGTAGATTTTTTAAAAAATGCAAGCATTGAAGAAACAGGTTGTGCAATAGATTCAATTAATAGACTAATGGAAGAATTACCTATTGAAAAAGCTGAAATTATTTTACAAATATTTAAAGATAAATTGGTTGAATACCCTAATGTAGACGATTATAGCGAAATTGAATATGTCTTAGAATTAAAAGAAGCCGAAGAAACAATAGAATTTAGAAAAAACAACAAATAAACAACCTTAAAACTTAACCTTAATTGCGCAGTAACTTACGCAATACACTAGCAGATAAGTTTGTGGGGGAAATTACAAGTCAATAGGAAGACGACATTCTTGTTCCAGATTTTGATGATTTAAACAAAAGACTAGGCATACTATAAAACGAAATTTAGTACAATAATTGCATAAAAATTTAATATTCTAAAATTAACATAAGGGACTAACATAATGTGAAATGCACCTCCAAAAGTTTGTCTAACTTTTGGGTTCACATCAATGCTGTTAGTCCTTTATCATATGCAATAATTATGCATGTTAATCTTTTCTTCCTGTCAAAAAACCAACTGCATTTAGATTATCAAACCCTTGTTGTCGCAACCCTTCGTAAACGACGATTGCTACGGAATTTGATAAATTTAAACTACGTAACGTACCAAACATAGGAATACCTAAGGTTTTATCGTAATATTTTTCAAGTAAAGGTTCTGGTAAGCCGTGTGATTCTTTGCCAAAAACTAAAAAATCGCCGTCTTTGAATTTAGCGTCGCTATAAACTTTTTTGCCTTTGGTCGACATAAAATAAAAGTTTGTTCCG
>JAZRCS010000034.1:0-11193 GCA_045659885.1 Christensenellaceae bacterium | reverse complement strand
TAAAATTGACAAATAAAAACATATATTTAAAAAACAACCCCCTATATTTCAACAAATGAAAAATAGGGGGTTGTTGGTTTATATAACGAAAATTTTAATTCACGTTAAAAATATCGTCGTACGAAACCTTTAAAATATTTTTTATGTAAATAATTTCATCAGGATAAAGATGGCGTTGACCTACTTCAATTTTTGCAACTGCACTACGCGTAATATTGCAGCCTTGTAATTGTAATTTAGTTGCAAGTAATTCTTGTGTAATGCCTGCCTTTTCTCTTAATTTGCGAATATTGTTTCCTACTGCTGTTTCAATTATATTATTCAAAATGTTTACTCCTATATAAGTGCAATTTGCTTGACAATATTATAGCAGTATTGTATTATAATGTTGCACCTATATAGGAGCAATAAACAAATTAAGGAGAAATTATGAAAAATTATTCGGCAATAAAAGATATGTTTTATGGTAATCGTGGCAAACACGATTCCATAAAAATTAAAAACGAAGAGATATCGGTTTTAGATATTATTAACGAAAGTGAAGAACTTTTAATAAAAAAACTAAACGAGCAACCAGAGTTATTAAAAATTTATAAAAAGTTAGATAATGCTATAAGCAAACTTAGTTTAATTGAAATTGAGCATTATTATATTGAAGGTTTTAAATTTGGATTTTTAATGGCGATAGATATTTTTGATATAGTATAAAGTTTAATATAAAATAAAAAACTTGGCTCACGCCAAGTTTTTTTGTTTAGATAATGCTGTATAAAAACGTTTTTTCCATACTGGTAACGTTTTTATCTACTGCTAAAACTGCAATACATAAGTTAACGTATGCTTCTTTTAATTCGTTAGAAAATGAATCATAAAGTCCCCTTACTATATCTTGTGCTTCTGCGTTATAGAATTGTTTTGCCGTATCAAAAGCGCTGTCGTATGAATAGCCACCGATAAACATTTGAATAAATTTTGTTTCGTCGTCGGTAAGTTTGCCATCACTTGCAACACAGGTAAAAATACTGCCGATAAGCACGGTGTTAATTTTTTCGCCTGCATACTTTGATTTTAAAGCATTGTAAATTTTTTGATAATTTTGACCTGCAAAATTTTCTAAGTCACGGTAATTTAAACCTAAACAATAGTTAATAGTTGATTGAACGTTCATAAATAGTCCCCCTTTTTTATAAAAAAATTATACACCTTTAAAAACAAGTTGTCAATAAAGAGTAAAAAATTAATACAATATAAAAATGATATTACAAAGCGTTAATTATCACAATCTTTAAGTCCTACTAAAAAGTCTATAGAAACGTTAAAAAATTTGGCTAAAGCAATCAACGAATACATATTAGGCTCTCTTAATCCGTTTTCCCAAAGGCTAATAATGCCTTTACTAACTCCTATTTGTTTTGCAAGTTCCACCTGCCCAATGCCTGCTTCAATTCGCAAAGCTTTTAAATTATCTTTAAAGGTTACCATATTATTATAATCTCACATTTGTAAGAAAAATACTTGACATCTTACAAAAGTAAGAATATAATAAGCTCAAGACTTACCAAAGATAAAAGGAGACAAAGATGTTTAAAAGTAATGATAAATCATTTTTTATGATTAGAAAAATTGTTAACGTTGTGTACTTTATTTTAATGTGCATCGCAGTTATTGCTGGAATTGTTATGATGGCGTCGTCAAGCCAAACCTACACCGAGTATGGTTATACTTACAGTTATATTGATTGGGGTATTATAATAGCAGGTTTATCAATTATGTTGGTAGGACCTATATTAATTCAATTAGGCTGGATTGTAACGGATGCAATTTTTAATATTATAATGGACGTAAAAATCATAAGAAACGCTACTTTAGGTGCTGAAATGCCTGAACTTCCTGCACCATTATTTGCTAAAAAACGCGATAAAAACAATGGCGTTAACGTTTATGAAAAATTAAAGACTTATAAAGAATTGTGTGACGAAAGCGCTATCACGCAAGAAGAGTATGAAGGCATTAAAAACGATTTGTTAAAGAAAAGCGATAATGGCTTTGAAGGCGATATAGATAAAATTAAAAAATTAAAACGTTATCTTGACGAAGGATTGTTAACAAGCGATGAGTTTGTGGCAGAAAAATCTAAGATTTTAAAAAAATAATAAAACTAAACAATGGTAAGACTTATATTTAATTAGGGTGTAATTTTTTACACCCTATAATTTTTTTCATAAAATTTTTATTACTAAATATAATAGTTATATGAAACGTGATATTTTTTTATGGCAGTTTTTTGCGTTTACTTTTATATGTGCAGTCGGTAGTTTGTTGCATTTTGTGTATTCGTGGACTAATTTTACTCCGTTTGCGTTAATTTCAAGCGTAAACGAATCTACCTTTGAACATATGAAAATTTTGTTTTACCCTGCGTTTATTTTTGCTATAATCGAGTGGCTGTTTTTTAAAGACTACTATAAAGGGTTTTGGTGCGTAAAGTTAAAAGGAATAATTTTAGGCGTAATTTTAATTCCCGTTTTATTTTACACTTTAACAGGCGTTTTCGGTACGCTTAAAGGTTGGGTAAATATACTAATATTTTTTGTGTCGGCGTTAATTTCGTCCATATACGAAGGTAAACTTTTAAAAGAAAATAAACCTTGTAAATTTAACCTTTTAGCCTTTATTACCCTTTGTTTAATTGCAGTTTTATTTGGTTTATTTACCTTTTTTCCACCTGAAATTCCATTATTTTTAGACCCTTTAACAAAAACCTACGGTATATAATTTTGAGACGCGTTATTAAATACTAAACGCGTCTTTTTTAATTATAATTAAAACAGTTGTAAAAAGTATTTAAATTTGGTATAATTTTAAAGTATGAAAGTAATTGAAATAAAAAACGCAACTTTCAAATACGGGAATAGTGATAAACCCGTCATAAACAACGTAAGCCTTAGCGTAGAAAAGGGCGAATTTGTTTGTATCGTTGGTAAAAACGGTAGTGGTAAAAGTACGTTAAGTAAACTTATTAACGGACTTTTATTGCCCGATAGTGGCGAAGTATTAGTCAACGGATTTTCAACTAAGGACAAGTCTAACCTTTTTGAAATTAGAAAAAGCGTTGGTATGGTATTTCAAAACCCCGACAATCAAATGGTAGCGACTATCGTTGAAGACGATATTGCTTTCGCGCCAGAAAATATCGGTTTACATAGTGAAGAAATAGGTGAAAGAATTGACTTTGCGCTTAACGCAACCGATATGCAAAATTTTAGATTTTCGCAAGGGCATAGACTTTCTGGTGGGCAAAAACAAAGAATTGCAATCGCAGGCGTGCTTGCTTTAAAGCCTGAAATTTTAATTTTAGACGAATCAACTGCGATGTTGGACCCTAAAGGCAGAAAAGAAGTTATGGACGTTGTTAAAAAATTAAACGACGAGGGTATGACGGTTATTTGTATTACGCATTATATGGAAGAAACTTTAAACGCCGATAAAATTTTTATAATGATGGACGGGGAAATTGCAAAAAGGGGCGACGTAAACGAAATATTCAATTCGTCTATTGACGTTGAAAGATATGGTCTTACCTTACCAAGGGCAGTATATATTGCTAACGAACTTCGCAAAAACGGGTTACCTTTAAAAGAAAACGTGTTAAGCGAAGAAGATATGACGGAGGAATTATGCAAATTACTTGTAAAGAATTAAGTTTTGTTTACAATGAAAAGACTGAATTTAGCCGTCAAGCCTTAAACGGGGTGTCTTTAACGATAGACGAAGGCGATTTTTTTGGAATAATAGGTCAAACGGGTAGTGGTAAAAGCACTTTTATACAGCATTTAAACGGACTTATTACTTTACAAAAAGGAAGTTTAACGGTTGGTGAGTTTGATTTATCTAAAGGTAAAAAGACGGACAAAAAGTTGCTAAAAGAATTGCGCAAAAAGGTGGGTATGGTGTTTCAATACCCAGAATATCAACTTTTTGCCGAAACGTGCTATGAAGACGTTGCTTTTGGTTATAGGAATTTTATAAACGGCTCTAAAGAAGACGAACTTATTGCCGTAAAAACGGCTATTGAAAGCGTAGGTTTAAATTTTGAAGAAATTAAAAATAAATCGCCGTTTGATTTATCGGGTGGACAAAAAAGAAGAGTTGCTATTGCAGGCGTAATAGTTACAAAGCCCGAAATTTTAATTTTGGACGAGCCCGTCGCTGGCTTAGACCCACTTGGAAAAAAAGAACTTATGAGTTTACTTCACTCATTACACGAAACGGTTTGTAAAACTATTATTATCGTTTCACACGATATGGACGAAGTTAGTGAAAACTGTAATAAAATTGCAGTGTTTAGTCAAGGTGCTTGCGTGTTAACTTCGTCGCCTGAAGAACTTTTCAGTCAAAAACAAATGCTTGAAGATTTGCGCCTTGACGTGCCCATCACTGCTAAAATTACAAACGCACTTTTAAAATGTGGCGTAAAAATAAACACTAACTACAAAATGCAAGATTTTATTGAAAAAATAACTAAAGCGTATAAGGAATAAAATGTTAAACGACGTTACTTTTGGGCAATATTATCCTTCTAATAGTTTTGTTCATAAATTAGATTCAAGGGTAAAATTGTTGCTTTTAATTGCATATATAGTCATTATTTTCATAGTAAATAACTTCTATGGCTTTTTAGTCGTGTCGTTTTTTCTAATGACTGCAATAGCATTTTCAAAAGTACCGTTTGGCTCTATTTTAAAAAGTCTAAAAGCAATTTTGTTGATTATAATTATTACGGTAATATTAAACTTGTTTTTTTATAAACCCGAAAACGCAACTATTTTATTTTGGATAATTTCTAAAGAAGCGTTAATATTTTCGGCCTTTATGGCTTTGCGATTAATTTTACTCGTTTTAGGAACGTCGCTACTTTCTTTAACGACGACACCCGTTGCTTTAACAGACGGCATTGAAAGTTTGCTTAAACCTTTAAAATATATTAAATTTCCCGTACACGAATTAGCGCTTGTAATGAGTATTGCGCTTAGGTTTATTCCTATTTTAATGAGCGAAACGGATAGAATTATTATGGCGCAAAAGGCAAGGGGTGCAGATTTTGATAGTGGCAATATTATTAAAAAGGCAAAAGCCTTAATTCCCGTGCTTATTCCACTTTTAATTAGCGCGTTCAAAAAGGCAGAAGAACTTGGCGACGCTATGGACAGTAGATGTTACAGTGGCTCGAAAACAAGAACTAAATTCCGTAAACTTAAAATGACTTGGCGTGATTTAATAGCCTTTTCATTTACTGTTTTAACTGTTGTAGGAATTGTCTTTACAAATATGTTAGGGGTGATTGTATGAGAAGAATTATGCTTATATTAGCCTATGACGGTACTGAGTTTTACGGATATCAAATTCAAAACGACGATAGAACGGTGCAAAAGGTTTTAGAAGACGGTATTTTTAAATTAACGGGGGAAAGGGTAAAAAGCGTAGCAAGTGGGCGAACCGATAGTGGCGTGCACGCCGAAGGTCAAGTAGTTCATTTTGATACGAATAGCACTATTCCGGGTAGCAAGTTTAAAGACGCTTTAAACAGCCTTTTAGATAAAGACGTTAGGGTTTTAAAGTCGAAAGAAGTAAGCCCCGATTTTCACGCAAGATATAGTGCGCAAAGCAAAGTTTATAAATATACTATTTATAACGGTGAAGTTGAAAATCCTTTATATGGTAGGTATGCAACTTTTTATCCTTATAAAATAGATTTAGATAAAATCAACGACGCTATAAAAGAAATAGTCGGCACGCACGACTTTAAATGTTTTTTAGCAAGTGGTAGTCAAGTTAAAAATACCGTACGCACGGTTGAATATATAAAGGTTGCTAAAAAGGGCAAACTTATTACTTTTACGATAAAAGGCAACGGATTTTTATATAATATGGTTAGAATTATCGTAGGAACGTTACTTGAAATAAGTCAAGGAAGATTGACAACTAACGAACTTAAAAACGCCATAGAAACAAAAAACAGAAAATTAGTAGGCAAAACAATGCCACCAAACGGATTACGATTATATAAAGTTTATTATTAAAAAACGCCTACGAGTAGGCGTTTTGTTTTATAAAAAAACAGCATTGTAAAACAATGCCGCTTTAAATATTATTTATTGTTATAAACAACGGTTACGCCTTCATGAGTAGGGTTGCCGTATACGCCTTGACCACCACCGTAAAGTTGGTCAAAAACTATTTCTACAAAGTGGTCTTCGCCTTCATTATGAGTGTGGTTATCATCAACGACTGTGTTACCGTTAGCATCGGTTGGATGGCCGTATCTTGGGTTTGAGTAAGCAGAGTTAGAAATACCTTCTTGTACCCTAACGAAAGGCCAACTTGTGCCTGCAAATTTGCAGTAAGTGTAGTTTGCCCACTCGCCGTAAATTACGGTTACGTTTTCACAAGTAAGTTGTGGGGCAGCTGCAATAGTGCTACCACTTTCAGTAGTAGTTGTTTTTCCCGTATTACCGATAAGCATACCTGCTCTACGATAAGCGTACCATTGATATGATGAAGTAACATCGCTATATGCGTCAATTCTACAAGCAACCGTGCAGTCTTGCAATAGAATTTCAGCACTACCGCCAGCACCGCCAATAACACCACCTATAGAGTTGTCAAAATCCCCCCATTGTGCTGCGATATTGCAAGAACTATCGATATTGCAGTTTTTATAAACGTGGTTACCACTTGCCCAACCTACGATACCACCAGCGTAATATTGATAGTCTGCGACGTTAGCGTTTTTAATTGTAATATTTTCAAAAGTGCAATCGCCGTAAGCAGTTGCTGCGATTGTGCCACAAAGTGCACTTTCGCCAGAAATATCAGCACCGTCAATCGTAAGGTTTTTGATAGTTGCGTTTTCAACTGCACCGAATAAACCTAAACCAAGGTCGCCATAATAGTAGCCTGTGTCAAGAGCCCAAGTGTTTTGATAAAGGTTAAAAATAGTATATTCGTTTCCGTCGAAAGTTCCCATAAACGCTTTTTCTTTTCTGTATGAGCCGATAGGGTCAAAACAAATATATTCGTCGTCTTCACCTTTAACGCCTAAATCTAAATCACTATCAAGAATAATAGTTTTACCTTCAAAAGTTGTACCACTATCTACTAAATTTGCAAAACCTGCAAATTGTTGAGCAGTAGTTAAAGTAAATTCCGTTTCTTCTTCATTATACCAACTTGTGTCAATAGTTCCGTTCCAAATTGACGGAATAGAGACGTGTTCTGGGAGTTCGGTGTTCATATCGTAATAAAAACCGTCGCCGTCGTTTTCATAACTTACTTGTGTTGCTACGAGTGAAACGGCAAAGTCGATTGATAAACCGCCAGTCACGTTAAATTCGTTGTCGTTTTTAGTAGGTTCCCAAAAAAGCCCTATTTCATAAGTAATAGATTCTTGTGGGAGCAAGTACGCCTCTAAACTAAAGCCGTCTTTAAAAGAAATCATATTCATAGGGTCGTACTCTGGAACTGCCGAATCAATTTGTAATGATTCAAGTTTAGAGTCGCCCATAACGTCGTCCGTCCCCGTATTTTTATTACGTGCTAAAGCGTAAACAGTAAGAGCGTCGGCAAGTGTTTTGCCTGTAGGGGTTTGAGTTTCGTTTGCGCTAATAATACTTAATTGATACTTAAGGGCAAGAGTGCCGTCGTTTGAAACCTTAAAACGACCACTTGCAAAAGCGCCTGGCTCCCACAATATCTTTCCACCATTTATGTTTTGAAAAATTTTAGTATTTTCATTAACTTCTTCTTCAATTCCGTTATACGAATTAACGTACGTTAACGAAACGTCTAAATTGCCTGATTGTATTTTGTTAATTCCACTCGTTGAAGAATCGGTAAACCAAGCAAAGGTCGTTCCAAGAAGTGAAGTAGAAGAAACAACTACGGCAACAATGCTTGCAATAAAAGTTTTAATTCCTTTTGATTTCATTTTTATCTCCTTATAAAAATTTATTTTTTAAATAAATCTTGCCTATTGATAGGCGAAAATTTATCGTTTTTTAATACGTTATTATTTTCCATTAGCGTAGAAATTAATTTAATTGCGTTATTCAAGCCACGTTCACTTTTAATTTTAACTGCGAACGGAACTTGTTTGTACGCTTTTATGAAAGAATAATCTTGTTGAAAGTATACGTTTTTATTAAAATCGCTAACTTTAAGAGCCAAATAAAGTTTCAACGTTTTGCCGCGTATCGAAATTTTTGCAAGTAGTTTTCTCCCCAAACGGAAAGAAATATATTTAAATGAAACTCTTCCACGCACTTTTTTAAACGAACATAGTTGATTATAAAGCGTTTCAAAATAATCTTGCGTTTTTTGATTAAGACCTAATAGTTTTTCGCTAAACGCCCTTTTAGTTGCTTTTATCGATAGTCCTTTATAATTTAAAACTTGACACTCAACTGTGCTTGTTAAGGCTAAAGTATCGTTAGTTTTGTTTTTATCTTCAACTATCGTATTTTTAATTAAATTAATAGCGTTAACGCTTTGATATTTACTGTTTTTAGAAATATTGTTTTCAAGCATTAACGTATCGACTAATTTTTTAGCGTTATTTAAGCCACGAGCACTTTTTACTTTTACCATAAAAGGAACGTCTTTTAACGATTTTATCGTAGAACTGTCTTGTTGAAAGTATACGTTTTTATTAAAACTATTTAAGTCGAGTGCTAAATTTAATTTAAGAGTTTTGCCTTTTATAGAAATTTTTGCAAGCAATTTTTTGCCTGCTCGATAAGATACGCCTTTAAGCGAAACTCTACTATGTATCTTTTTATAAGACGACAAGAGATTATGTATCAAGTTAAAATATTCTTGTTTTTCGTTATCTAATCTTAATAATTTAACGGCAAAGGCAACTCTTTTTGCATTTATAAGAGCTAGCGAACTTTCTTTTACGTCACCCGTTAAAAGGACAGACTTTTTGTCGTATAAAGATTGTTGCTTATAAGGTTGTTTTGTCGTGGCAACTTTATTTTGCGGCGTAGGTTTTTCTAAAACGAGAAGGTCTTGTTGAGTTGTTTGAGAATTAGTGCTTAACGGTTTTAATTGATTGTTTAACGCAAAAATTATATTTTCTAATGCTGTAAGTCTTTCAGTTAATTGTTGTATACTAACGGCGTTGTGCTCTATGTCTTGAGCGTTATGCTTTACCCCTTGAGCGTTGTGATTGATATTTTGTGAATTTTGTTCTATTGTCGTAGCCCTAACGCCTAAAAATTTACCAATTTTTACACTAAAATAAACGATAAATAAAATTAACGGCGTTAAAACACTTAAATAATAACCCTGTGGAGTTTTTAAAAAAGAAAAAATATTGCCGACACCAACTATCTTGGTAGAATATACGCCTAAAATATTTTCGGGTCTTACCAAAGTTACGTCGCTAACGCCGGTGTTTATACCATAGGTTTCAAATCCTACTAAACCGCCGTCCTTAGACGTTTTAATAGAACGAATTTTGTGCGTTAAAGTTTTAGCATAACTGTCAGGATTTTCAGAAAAAAACGAAATTACGTCCCCTTCTTTTAAAGCACCGACGTCAATTTTAGTTTTAATTATTACAATATCGCCTGAATTAAAAAATATTTTTTCATTTTCGCTTTTTATAGATTTGCTCATAGAATCGCTTGCAACTATTAAAAATTTGTGGCCAAATAATTCTTTGCCGTTTTTTTCATCACTAAAAGAAGAAAATATCGTAAAAAAAGCAGTAAGTATTGCAAAAGCAAATGTAATCCAAGCAAATATTGTTAAAATATTTCCAAACGGGTTTTTAAAATTATTTTTTTTCATTGACTTTCCTAAACGATAAGCGAGTAAATATCATAAAAATGCGTGCTTAATACGTCAAAAACTTTTAAGGCTTTTATTATATGTGTATTGCACATATTTGTCAAACAAATTTTAGCATTTTTAGATATTTTTTTATAAATTTAAACTTTTTTAGCAAAAAAAATTGAAGTTTCTTTTTATATATGTGCTTTACACATATTTGAATAAAATTATTATACTTGTGTTAAAATAAATTTATGACGTTTGGAGAAAACTTTAAAAAATTGAGACGTGAGGCAAAGTTGTCTCAAAATGAAGTTGCCTTAAAACTTGGTATATATCAATCAAACGTAAGCGATTGGGAAAATGACGTATCGCGCCCAGACTATGAAAAACTTATCCAATTAGCCCGTCTATACGATTGCTCTATAGCCGAACTTTTAGGTGTTGAGGAAAACTGTTAAGTTTTTCGTAGTATGCAATATTTTAGTATTGTATTTCTATGGGTAAATTGTACCTAAAACAAATAAAAATAGCACGCTGTATTTCAAATAAAATACAGCGTGCTTTTCTTTATATAAGTATATGTTTCTATTTTAATTCGCCAAGCGAATTCATCGTTATTGCGCATAACGATATGCAGGCAGTTTCGGCGCGTAAAATACGACTACCTAAAAATACAGTTTTATAGTCAAGATTTTTAGAAACTGCAAATTCTTCTAAAGAAAATCCACCTTCGCTACCAACGACAATTACCGTCGAGCCGTTAATAGATTTAAAATCAATCTCACTTTCTTTAGCAAATTCGCAAGCAAAAAGTTTGTTGTCGTAATCACTATATAATTTAAGCGCTTTTTCAAAGTCGTCAACGTAATCGACTAAAGGAGCAATTGCCCTTTTACATTGTTTTGCCGATTCAACTGCAACCTTGTTTAATCTTGCAAGTTTATTGTCGTTCATATACGCCGAGCAGTATTTAGAATTAAATACGGTTATTTTACTTATACCAAGTTCAACTGCTTTTTGTACGACAAGTTCGGTTTTATCGCCTTTTAAGTATCCTGTAAGCAAAGCCACTTTAGTTTTAGGTTCGTTTTGGCTTAAAAATTTTTCTTTAACCTTAGCAATAAAATCTTTTTTATTAATTTTATCTACCGTGCAAATATATTCATAGCCCGAATTATCTAAAAGTATAATTTCGTCGCCTTCTTTTATTCGTAAAACGTTTACTGCGTGACGGAATTCTTCGCCGTCAATAGTAATCACATCATTTATTTTATCAACAAAAAATCTTCTATAATCACTCATAATTACCTTTATTTTTTAGAAAAAAGACAAGTTAAGTCTTCTGCTACGTAA
>JAZRCS010000033.1:0-1530 GCA_045659885.1 Christensenellaceae bacterium | reverse complement strand
TCGTAACTTTCTAAATTACCTATATCGTAACGATTACCTGGCATTTTCATAGCGTACACAAATGAATTTTTACAAAGCCATACGGCAAAACTTCCAGGAGCGTCAACGTTACAACCGTCGTTAATTGCTTTAGATATTAATTTTGCATCTTGCTTTTTGTAAAAATAAAATGGTGGGCACGCCCAGTTTGACGCAGGTTTTTCAGGTTTTTCAACCATGTTTATAACCTTGTCGTTTTCGTCAATTTCAATTACGCCGGTTTTTTGTAATTTTTTAAGGTTTTCTTCATAGTAGCGCATAATACACGATGCGTTTTTTTGTAACGAATAATTAATAAATTCGGTTAATGAAAAATCTAAAACGTTATCGCCTGCAACAACTAAAATATCGTCGTTAATATTTAATTTTGATATTGCAAATTCAATATCTTTAACTGCGCCTAATCTATTTTCGTTACAAGTCGTCTTGTCGTTAAGCACGGTTATTTTTTGACTTTTAGTTTTAGACCATTTTTCAAAATGATTAAAAAACTTATCGTTTGATATTACTACGTATTCGTCAACTTTTTTAATTAAATCAATATCGTCGACAAGCCAGTCTAAAATAGTTTTTTCGCCAACTTTTAATAACGGTTTAGGAAAATTTTCAGTTAAAGGATAAAGCCTTGTAGCATAGCCTGCTGCTAAAATTAAACATTTCATAATTCAACACCGTCAACGCTTTCACAAACGTATACTGAATACTTGTCCTTTAAATTCGGATAACTGTTTAAATATTGTTCGGTAACTGTATTTTCAATTTCGGTTGCTAAATTAGGCTCAATTAACGCCATACAGCAACCTTTAAAGCCTGCTCCACTAAATCTTGCGCCGTAAACACCGTTTGTTTTAGTTAAAATTTCAAACAATTTAATAAGTTCAGGCGAACCTGTTTCATAATTATTTATAGAAGAATACCCACTTTCAAAAATTAATTTTCCAAAGCCTTCGATATCACCGTTTTTCCATAACTCAACGCCTTTTTGAACGCGTTGACTTTCACTATAATAGTGTTCGGCTCTTTTTTGCCACGGAGTTGGCAATTTGTCTTTATATTTAAGATATACTTCATATGGCACGTTTCTTAAAGAAGTATTTTTTAAACGAGAATATTCGTCGCCGTTATAAGCAAGTAAGGAATACGCGCAAGCACGACACTCGTCAACCCTTACGTTATAATTGCTTTTAGCCAAAGTCCTTTCAACGCCCGAAAAGAATATAGCAATTTTATAAGGCTTCATATTACTACTTGGGCTAATTAATTCGTAAGTATCGTCTTTTGTATCAAGGTATAAAAGTTTGCCCTTTTTTGAATAAACTTCACTTGACTGGTCAAGTTTACCACAAGAAACGCCTACGTATTTATTTTCGGCTGCTTGAGCCGTTAAAATCATTTCAGTTTCGGTAAGGTGAATACCGTTTAACTTGCATAATGCCGATAAAAAAGCAATAATTACTGCTGCAGATGAAGATAGTCCACCGATAGGTAAAG
>JAZRCS010000032.1:0-1979 GCA_045659885.1 Christensenellaceae bacterium | reverse complement strand
AAAGCACGAAATAGGAGGTTTTTTGATGGATAAGTTTTCAAAAACAAAGTTTGCTAAAGCTCTTGGCTTTGATGCAGAGAAAAAGCAAACAAGTGTTAAAACGGAAATTATAGCAGGTATAGTTACTTTCCTTGCTATGGCGTACATTTTAACAGTTAACCCTGCTCAAATTTTAGTTGGCGCAGACCAAGCATACTGGCCATCGGTATTTATTGCTACAGCTTTAGGCGCTATTATCGGTACGCTTTTAATGGCTTTCGTTGCAAAAATGCCACTTGCACAAGCGTCTGGTATGGGTCTTAACTCATTGCTTGGTGGGATTGTTGCATCATATGCAGCATCTACTTATGGCGTAGTGTTTACCTTTGGACAAGCTTTTTTAATGGTTCTTATTTCAGGTCTTATTTTCTTGGTTTTATCGCTTGTTAAAATTAAAGGAAAAACGTTCCGTGAACTTATATTCGACGGTATGCCTGTTGCTGTAAGAAGCGCAATTGCTGTTGGTATTGGTTTGTTTATTGCTTATATCGGCATGCAAAACGCAGGTATAATTATCACAAATAACTTTACTCAAGTTGGTTTCGTTGATTTTACAAACTGGGGAACTCAAATCGTTAATAACGGTAACATTGTTTGGGATATGGAAAATATATTAGGTGCTACTAATATTTACTCTGGTACCGTTGCTTATGCTGCTGCTAAAACTGCAGCCGTTGCTCTTATTGGTTTATTCCTTATCGCTATACTTGATAAACTCAACGTTAAAGGTTCGGTTATTTTCGGTATTTTAGGCGCAACTCTTGTAGGTATTCCTCTTGGTGTTACTGACCTTTCAGTTCTTGCAGGTAACGGTAATGTTTCTTGGAAATTCTGGGAAAACTTTGCTAACTTCTTTGGTGGTGAAAAAAGCGTATTCTTATCGTTTACAGACGCATTTAAGACAGGTTTCCCTGCAGGCTCATTATTCACAGTAATTATGATTATTATTACTATGTGTATGATTGATATGTTCGACACAATGGGAACTATCGTTGGTTGCTGTGGTGGTAATAGAATTTTATCTGACGAAAACAACAAGCCTCACAACTATGGCAAGATTATGATTTGCGACGCCGTTGCTACTTGTACAGGCGCAATGCTTGGTACTTCAACTGTTACAACTTTCGTTGAATCAGGTGCCGGTGTTTCTGCCGGTGGTAGAACGGGTCTTACAGCCTTCACTACAGCATGCTTATTCTTCTTAGCATTATTTGCAATGCCTGTATTTGCTGCTATTCCAAGTGCTGCAACTGCATCTGCACTTATTTACGTAGGCGTACTTATGATGAAGAACAACATTAAATCAGTTGACTTCTCTAATGCTATTAACGCAACGGCAGCCTTCCTTACGATGGTAGTTATGATACTTTCATACTCTATCACAAAAGGTATCGGCATTGGTCTTATTTCTTACGTAGTTATGAACGCTATTGAATACCTTGTTAAACTTGTTAAATACGGTATTGATAAGAAAGAAAAACCAGTTTGGAACGTATCAGTTGTTGCTCTTATCGTAACGGCATTATTCCTTGTTTACTTCTTCGTTCCTATAAAATAATTTAATTAAAACATAGTTTTAAACACACCGTTTTCTAACGGTGTGTTTTTTATTATAAAAAACAATATTGACAAAAGGCGTTTTATAAAGTAAAATTAAATTAACAAGGATATAGTAAAAGGAGGCATATATGAAAAAATTATTTAAAATAACAACCTTACTACTTTTGGTAACAATGGCGTTTAATTTAATTGCCTGCTCGTCTTTTGGTAAAATTCAAAGGGAACTTAAAGACGAAGGCTACGCGTTAATTCAAAACGAAGAAAGCGATTATTCAGAGCAAGCAAAAAAAGATGAAAGAGTAGCAAAAGTTTACGTGTTCACAAACAAAGATTCTCTTTCGGGGATTGAACTTTTAAACACAACGATAGTTACCGTTATA
>JAZRCS010000031.1:0-1732 GCA_045659885.1 Christensenellaceae bacterium | reverse complement strand
TATGCTACTAAAAGTTTTAAGAAGCGAAAAAGGCGTCACTCAAGACGACGTTGCAAAAGCAATAGGCGTTGCAAGATATACTTATGCAAAATGGGAGCAAGGTAGGGCCGAGCCTTGTATTTTAGATATTATTAAACTTTTAAATTATTTCGACTGTGCTTTTGAAGATTTAGTAGGTGAAATAAATATCGATAACGCAGACAATAACTCAAAAACTAAACTTAACGATAAGCAAATACAACTACTTTCTTCGTTTAATCTTTTAACAGAAGACGACCAAAACAAAGTTTTAGGCTATATTAGCGCCTTATTAAAATAAATTGCAAATAAAAAGACCTTGCTGTTGCAAGGTCTTTAATTATGTTTTTGTTTATTGTTCAAAATCAAAAGCGTCGATATGAACGTTTAAAGTGTTGTAGTTTAATATATCGTCTTTTTCTAATTTTTCACAACCTATAAACGCGCCCGATAAAATTGTCATACCGTCTTTTAAAACAAGTTTTTCTAAAGACGTGCAGTTTTCAAAAACGCTTGTTTCAATTACGGTAACTTGAGTATTAGTTAAATCAATTCCCCTAATGCCCGAACAACTATAAAACGCTCTTTCACCGATATTTTTTAAAGTTTGTGGGAAAATTTCAGTTTTAACTAATGCTGAAACTGAATTTGCGCCGATAGACGTACATTGAGAAAAGGCCTCTCGTCCTATAAGTTCGATTTGGCTGTTTTCGTCAAAAGGAAGCGTTCTTAAAGCCATACAGTTTGCAAAAGCGTTTTGGTAAATTTCTTTAACGGTATTTGGCATAGTAACTTTTTTAAGTGAAGTGCAGTCGAAGAAAGCGTGTCCACCAATATATTCAAATTCGCCGTCTAAAACAACTTCTTGCAAAGTAGTAAAGCCGTAAAATGCGCTTGTTTTAATTTCGCCACCCGTAACGGTAACCTTTTTAAGTGAAGTTGGAACGTAATAAGTTAACGCTTCGTCACTATTTAAATCGTTGCCGTTGCCGTCTTTTTGACTGTAAAGTTTTACCGTAATTTCAGTATTAAGACCTGAAACGTCGTCGGTAGTTGTAAATAAATGAGCAAAAATTCTTTCTTTATTTACAGCGTCGGCACTTTTACCAACAAAAGGAATAGTCATTTCTTCTAAGTTAAAGCAACCGGCAAATGCACCAAGACCGATAGTTTCAATATTTTTGCCGATTGTTACTTTCTTTAAAATAGTTTTACCTGCAAATGCCGAAGCACCGATTTCTTTTACCTTTAAATCTTTTCTATTTTCAGCAGTAACACCTAAGTCTTTTGCCGTTTCAGGAATAACTAAATTTCTATATTTAGCGTCAACTTCTTTAAAGTCGTTTTCAATATCTTCGCTATTTACGTTGTAACCCGTAATTTTATAATAGCCACCGTCTTCGTCATCTTCGTCTTCAACGTATTGATATTCAAACGTGCCCGTTACAACGTCGTCATCTTCCGTCGTATCACAAGCAACTAATGAAAACGTTAAAGCAACGCTTAAAATTATCGTAATAAATTTTAATAAAAATTTCTTCATTAATTTTAGTACCTGCCCTTAAATATATAAGTATGTAATAATTTATATAGTAATTTCCGTATTATTTTAACATTTTATCAAATTATTGTCAATAATTCACACCAACTTATATAAATAATTTGCCTTTTAAACGCTGGTTAACTAATTTTTAATTGCTTTTAATAAACGGCT
>JAZRCS010000030.1:0-1788 GCA_045659885.1 Christensenellaceae bacterium | reverse complement strand
ACCAACCAAACACTCAAAATCAATCTCCTATGAGTTTAGCCTTTGAATTTATGAAGGAAAACGGGCTTACTTTTGGCGATTTTAACGCAGGCGACCTTTACACGTATAACCAAACTGCAAAAGCCGAAAGAGACGCGATGATTCAAAATCAATTTAAAACGGCGTTTAATTACGACTTTAATAGTCAAGGCATTAACGCGTTAAAAGATAGCATAATGCAAAACACCAAAGACTTTGTTTCTAACTGCCGTACAATTTACTCTACTTACAAGCGTATGCTTAGAAAAAATATGCCTAAACTTGAAGAAGGCGCGGGTTTAGTAAACCTTGAAAATTCCGCAAAAGGCACGTTTACGGTTAGCGACGGCAAGTTTGATTTTAGCGGTGTTACAATTACCGTTCCTAAAAACATATTGCTTCAAAAAGGCGAAACTTACGGTATTAAACTTTACCTTACGGACTCAAAAGACGTTGAAATTGAAGGCGCGTTTAACTCGTTTACTTACGACAAAAAAGAAACGATTTGCGTTGGTAACTCTAACCTTACAATTCCTGACGTAACCGAAGGTCAATATATCGTTAAAGCCGTATTTGGTAGAATTAAAAACGACGTCTTTATGGAACTTTCGGGCGCTGTTTATATTGAAAGCGGTAGTTTTGAAACAATTCAAAAAACCGTAACGATTGACGGCAACACCTATAATATTACTATTGAAAATTTAGGCGGACGCTTTATGTTAACTAGCGTTCTTGATAATGGCGACCCAAATCAATAATAGCACTATGAAAATTACCGTACTTGATAAAATTTCGTTTACTAACGGAGACCTTAATTTAAACTGTTTTAATTTGTTTGGCAAAGTAGAATATTACGATATTTTGCCTAAAAACGAAGTTGCAAGCGTGCTTAAAAACACCGATATAGTAGTTTGCAATAAAACGGTTTTTGATAAAGAACTTATCGATAAATGCCCTTCTTTAAAGTTTATAGGTCTAACCGCAACGGGCTTTAATAACGTTGACACGGCTTACGCAAAAGAAAAAGGCATAGTTGTTTGCAACGTGCCAAATTATTCCACGCGTGACGTTGCTCAACACGTTTTTGCCTTTATTTTAAACTATACTAACAAGGTTAGCGAATACGACTTAACCGTAAAGCAAGGATTGTGGCAACAAAGCAAAACGTTTTGCTACTTTAATATTCCGCTTACTGAACTTGCTGGCAAAACGCTTGGCGTTATAGGATACGGCAATATAGGAAAGGAAGTTAGCAAAATTGCCACCGCTTTTAATATGAACGTTTTAGTTTATAACCGAACTAAAAAAGAAATGCCTTATAGCCAAGTTGATTTAGAAACTCTTTTTAAAGAAAGTGACTTTATTACTATTCATTGCGCGCTTAACGAAGACACTAAAAATCTAATAAACGAAAAAAGCCTTTCTTTAATGAAAAAAAGCGCCGTTTTAATAAACACGGCGCGCGGTGGAGTTATTGATGAACTTGCGCTTAAAAACGCGCTTGTTAGCGGTCAAATTGCGCACGCTTGTTTAGACGTTTTACAAGTAGAGCCTATGCAAAAAGATTGCGTTTTATTCGGGCTTAATAACGTTACCTTTACACCTCATATTGCTTGGGCTCCAACGGAGTGTAGGCAACGCGTTGTTGAATTAGTTTCAAAAAATATTGAAGCCTTTTTAAACGGAAAACCTATAAACGTTGTTAATTAAATAAAATAAGTGACGGCTAAATTTAGCCGTCACTTTTTTATTATATTGCGTTTAAGCCGT
>JAZRCS010000029.1:0-35269 GCA_045659885.1 Christensenellaceae bacterium | reverse complement strand
AAGTAATTTGCAGATATAAAGCTGTTGGTAGTTTTATTAGAAGATACGGCGACTATATTGAAGAAGGTGCAGACCTACCAGAATACGTTGAAATGACTTTTAAAAACGACGAAAAAGGTGACCCACTAGTTACTAAAGAAGGTTTAGTTGCTTTAGGGGTTATGACCGATAAACAATTTGAAGATACAAAATTAATGACTCAAAAAATTACCAGAATCGTTGCAGACGACCTAAAAGAAAAAGGTTTAGATTTATACGATATTAAGTTTGAATTTGGCTATAACGGCAAAGAAGTTATTTTAATTGATGAAATTGCATCTGGTAATATGAGAGTTTATAAAGATGGCAGTTATATTGACCCAATGACAGTTTCTAAACTTTTCTTTGAAAACAAATAAGGGGCTTTTATGGGCGGTTTTTTTGGTATAACAAGTAAAAAACCTTGTGTTCAAGACGTTTTCTTTGGAGTTGACTATCACTCACATCTTGGTAAGTTTAGGGCAGGTATGGCTGTTGTAGACGAATTTGGTGCGTTTGAAAGGGAAATTCATAACATAGAAAACTCACCATTTAGAACCAAGTTTGATAATATTTGTGAAAGGTTAAAAGGAAATGCTTGCATTGGCTGTATTAGTGATGCAGACCCACAACCTTTATTAATTAAGTCTAAATTTGGTTTGTACGCTATTTGTATCGTTGGCTATATTTCAAACGTAATAGAATTAACAAACGAATATTTAAAAGAAACGAGTGGTATTTTTCAAGCAAGGTCTGGCAACAAGGTTAATTCTACCGAATTAGTTGCCGCTTTAATGGAACGAAAAGATAATTTGTTAGATGGCATTAAATATGCCCAAAGCGTTGTTAAAGGTTCGTTATCTATTGTAATTTTGTTAGAAGACGGCTCTATTTACACTGCAAGAGATTATTTTGGCAGACTTCCTGTTAACGTTGGTAAAAACAAAAACGGTTATTGCGTTTCCTTTGAATCATTTGCGTTTGAAAAACTTGGCTATTCTAAACATAAAGAATTAAAGTCTGGTGAAATTGTTAAATTAACTCCAGAAAATTGCGAAGTAATGTTTGAAGGTAGAGACGAAATGAAGATTTGTGCTTTCCTTTGGACGTATTATGGTTTTCCAAACGCAACTTACGAAGGCAAAAACGTTGAACTTACACGTATGAATAACGGCAGAATAATGGCGCAAACAGAAATAAATAAGGGTACGATGCCTAAAGTTGACTACGTTAGTGGCGTTCCAGATTCAGGCACACCACACGCTATTGGTTATGCACAAGGTTCTAATATTCCATTTGCAAGGCCTTTTATTAAATATACGCCTGCTTGGGCAAGAAGTTTTATTCCAACAAACCCAAGTGAACGTAAAAAGGTTGCCAGAATGAAACAAATTCCTATTGTTGAATTAATTAAAGGTAAAAGTTTAATGTTTATAGACGATAGTATTGTTAGGGGCACGCAGTTAAATGAAACAATAGATTTCTTGTTTAATAACGGAGCAAAAGCAGTTCATATGCGTTCGGCTTGTCCACCTATAATGCACGCTTGTAAATACTTAAATTTCTCTAGAAATAATAGCGATATGGAATTATTATCTAGAAGAATTATATTAGAAATAGAAGGCGAAGAAGGGCTTAAATATATAGATGAATATGCTAATCCAGATACGGAAAGGGGTAAAAAATTTAGGCAAACCATTTGTGAAAAAATGAAATTTGATTCGCTTGAATTTCAAACCTTAGATGGTATGATTGAAGCAATTGGCATAGATAAATGTAAAATTTGTACTTATTGTTGGAACGGAAAGGAGTAAAATTATGAAAAATTCTAAATCAGAAAGTTATGCAAAGGCTGGGGTAGATATTACAGCCGGTTATAAAGCAGTTGAATTAATGAAAAAACATATAGCAAGAACACTTACTAGTGGTGTTTGTAGCGACGTTGGTGGTTTTGGTGGTTTGTTTGAATTACCAGAAGGCTATGCTAAACCAGTTTTAGTTAGTGGTACAGACGGCGTTGGTACAAAATTAAAACTTGCTTTTATTTTAGACAAGCACGATACCGTTGGTATAGACTGCGTTGCTATGTGCGTTAACGACGTTATTTGTTGTGGTGCAAAACCTTTATTCTTTTTAGATTATATTGCTTGTGGCAAAAACGTTCCAGAAAAAATTGCATCTATAGTTAGTGGCATTTGTGAAGGTTGCGTTCAAAGTGATAGCGCGCTTATTGGTGGTGAAACTGCTGAAATGCCAGGCTTTTACCCAATTGATGAATACGATTTAGCAGGCTTTTCCGTTGGTATTGTAGATAAAGATAAAATTTTAAACCCAAAAAGCATGGAAGAAGGCGACGTTATTATAGGTTTAGCATCTAGTGGTGTTCATAGTAATGGTTTCTCATTAGTTAGAAAAGTTTTTGATATTGGAAATAGCGATATTACTAAACCTATGGAAGAATTAGGTGGTAAATCTATAGGCGAAACTTTATTAACCCCAACTAAAATTTACGTTAAATCTATATTAAAATTAATTGAAGAAGTTTCAGTTCGTTCAATTTCACATATTACTGGTGGTGGTTTTTACGAAAATATTCCAAGAAGTTTACCAGAAGGTTTTGCCGCTAAAATTAACAAAGATTCACTAAAAATACTACCAATATTTAATCTAATTGCAAAAGTTGGTAATATTCCTGAAAGAGATATGTTTAACACATTTAATATGGGTGTTGGTATGAGTGTTGTTGTTAAAAAAGGCGAAGAAGAAAAAGCACTTAAAATGTTAAAAGAAAACGGCGAAGACGCTTATATTATTGGTGAAATTGTTAAAGGTGAAAAAGGCGTTATTTTTAATTAACGTAATTGGTGAGTAAATGAAAAAAGTTAACGTTGCCGTTTTGGTTTCTGGTGGTGGAACTAATTTGCAAGCACTTATTGATGCACAAAAAAGTGGAATTATTAAAGATGGCGAAATTAAAGTAGTTATTTCTAATAACGCATCTGCATATGCATTAGTTCGCGCAAAAGAAAACGGCATTAAAACTGAAACAGTTATTAAAAAACTATGCAAAGATAAGTTAGATTTTGAAAATAGAATTATTAATATTTTAGAAGAAAACGATATATCTTTAATAGTTTTGGCTGGTTTTATGTGTATTTTAACCGAAAACTTTACAAAAAAATACGAAAATAGAATTATTAACGTTCATCCATCGTTAATACCATCTTTTTGTGGTGAAGGTTATTACGGCTTAAAAGTTCACGAAGAAGCCTTAAAGTATGGTGTAAAAGTAACCGGTGCAACGGTTCATTACGTAAATGAAATTGCAGATGGTGGCAAAATAATTTTACAAAAAGCCGTTGAAATTTTAGATGACGACACACCAGAAATTTTACAAAAAAGAGTTATGGAACAAGCAGAGTGGAAAATTTTACCACAAGCTGTTCAAATGCTTTCGGAAAATTTATTAAAGGAAGAAAAATAATGGCAAAGTTTGAATTAAAAAAATTATTAGCAGAAAATTCTTACCCAGGTAGGGGTATTGTTGTTGGCAAAAGTAAAGACGGAAAAAATGCTTTAATCGCTTATTTTATTATGGGTAGAAGTGTTAATAGCAGAAACCGTATTTTTGAAGAATTTGAAGGTGGTATGCGTACAAAAGCCTTTGATGAAAGTAAACTTTCTGACCCAAGTTTAATTATTTATAACCCTTATAGAAGTTTACCTAATTGCGATATCGTTACCAACGGCGACCAAACTGATACAGTATATAATTATATTGTAAATTATGGAGATGATGGTTTTGCATTTGATAAAGCACTTTACACAAGAGAGTTTGAACCAGATGAACCAAATTTTACACCAAGAATTTCTGCCATGTTAAAATACGATTTTCTTAAAAACAACTTTGATTATAGGCTTTCTATATTAAAAAGTGCAAACGGTAACCCAAGTGTTTGCGATAGATTTTTCTATGGATATACAGCGCTAAACGGCAGGGGGCATTTTATACATACCTATCAAAAAGACGGCAACCCAATTCCTTCTTTTTATGGTGAACCAGAAGAAGTTGAAATGCCAAACACTTTAGAAGAACTATCTTCTTTAGTTTGGGAAAATCTTAACGAAGATAACAAAGTTTCGCTTTATTGCAGATGTATACCATTAGATGGTGGTAAACCAAGTAGTATTATTATAAATAAAAACAAGTAGGAGTTAATTATGAAAGAATTTGAACTAAAATATGGTTGCAACCCTAACCAAAAGCCATCTAAAATTTATATGCAAGATGGTAGTGAATTACCTATTACAATATTAAACGGCAAACCAGGTTATATTAACTTTTTAGATGCTTTTAATGCTTACCAATTAGTTAAAGAACTTAAAGAAGCAACGGGGTATGCTTCAGCAACTTCTTTTAAGCACGTTAGTCCAACCTCTGCGGCAATTGGTTTACCTTTAAGCGAAACCTTAAAAAGAGCATATTTTGTTAACGATATTGAAGGTTTAGACAATTCTCCTTTGGCTTGTGCTTACGCAAGAGCAAGGGGTACAGATAGACAATGTTCTTTTGGCGATTTTATTGCTTTATCTGATGAGTGTGATGAAATCACTGCAAAACTTATTTCTAGGGAAGTTTCAGACGGCGTTATTGCTCCATCTTATAGCGAAAAAGCATTAGAAATCTTAAAGAAAAAACGTAAAGGTACTTATAACGTAGTTCAAATTGACCCTAATTACGTTCCAGAAGAAAAAGAAAGAAAACAAGTTTATGGTATTACCTTTGAACAAGGTAGAAATAACTTTAAAATAGATAGTTCTTTATTAGAAAACATTGTAACAAAAAATAAAGAATTACCAGAAAGTGCTAAAAACGACCTAATTATTGCACTTATTACTTTAAAATACACACAATCTAACTCTGTTTGTTATGCATTTGGTGGTCAAGCAATTGGTGTTGGCGCTGGGCAACAAAGTAGAATTCACTGCACAAGGCTTGCTGGTGGAAAGGCAGATACTTGGTTTTTACGTCAACACGAAAAAGTTCTTAACCTACCTTTCTTAAAAACTTTAGGCAGACCAGAAAGAGATAACGTTATAGACGGCTACATAAACAAAAACGAAGAAGACGTTTGTGCAGATGGTAACTGGCAAAAATATTTTGAATATCAACCACAACCATTTACAACGGAAGAAATTAAAGCATACCTTTCTACAATTAAAGGTGTTGCACTTGCTTCTGATGCTTTCTTCCCATTTAGCGACAACATTGAAAGAGCAAAATTAAGTGGTGTTTCTTTCGTAGCAGAACCAGGTGGCTCTGTTAGAGATGACCTTGTTATTGATGCTTGCGACAAATATGGCATGGTAATGGCATTTACCGGTATGAGATTATTCCATCACTAAGATAAACAATATATATAGAGAGTAAAAAATGAAGGTTTTAGTTGTAGGTGGCGGTGGAAGAGAACACGCCATTATTAAAAAAATTAAGCAAAATAAAAACGTTGAAGAAATTTTTGCTTTACCTGGTAACGGTGGCATTTCTTTAGACGCAACTTGTGTACCTATTGGGGCAAAAGATATTGATGGTGTTGTTAAATTTGCACTTGAAAATAAAATTGATTATTGTGTAGTTGCACCAGACGACCCACTTGTTTTAGGTATGGTAGATGCTTTAGAAAAAGTTGGTATTAAAGCATTTGGCCCAAAAGCAAATGCCGCTATTATTGAAGGTAGCAAGGTGTTTTCTAAAAACTTAATGAAAAAATATAATATTCCAACTGCTAGTTATGAAACTTTTAATAATTCTAAAGATGCTTTAGAATACGTTAAAAAATGCAAAATACCTACCGTTATTAAAGCAGACGGTTTAGCGCTTGGTAAAGGCGTTATTATTGCAATGACTAAGGCAGAAGCCGTTGACGCTGTAAAACAAATTATGCAAGACAAAGTTTTCGGTGCAAGTGGTAACAATATCGTAATCGAAGAATTTTTACAAGGTCCTGAAGTTTCGGTTTTATCGTTTACCGACGGTAAAGTGGTAATTCCTATGATATCTTCAATGGACCACAAGCGTTCAAAAGACAACGACGAAGGTTTAAATACGGGTGGTATGGGTACTATTGCTCCAAACCCTTATTATACCGATGAAATTGCTAATCGTTGTATGGAAGAAATATTTATTCCAACGATTGACGCTATGAACAAAGAAAACAGAACTTTTAAAGGTTGTTTATACTTTGGTTTAATGCTTACCAAAGACGGCCCTAAAGTTATTGAATATAACTGTCGTTTCGGCGACCCTGAAACACAAGTAGTTTTACCACTTTTAGAAAGCGACTTATTAGAAATTATGATGGCTACAACTAACGGCACTTTAAGTGAAACGGAAGTTAAATTTTCTTCAAAAAGCGCGTGCTGTGTAATTTTAGCGTCGAACGGATATCCACAAAAATATCAAACGGGATTTGAAATTAAGTTGCCAACTGATGCTGAAGGTGAAGTTTACGTTGCAGGCGCAAAAATGGAAGACGGTATTTTAAAGACTAACGGTGGTAGAGTTTTAGGTGCAACTTGTGTTGCCGATACTTTAAAAGGCGCAATTTTAAAAGCCTACGAATTGACAGATAAAATTAGTTTTGAAAACAAATATTTTAGAACGGATATAGGAAAAAAAGCCTTAAAAATTAAAGGAGAGTAAAATGGTTTACCGTTTATACGTTGAAAAAAAGGAAGAATTTAGACACGAGGCCAACTCGTTATACAACGATATTAAAACCTTTTTAGGAATTAGTAATCTTGAAAAGGTGCGTTTGATAAACAGGTACGACGTTGAAAATATAGACCAAGAATTATTCAACTATGCAAAAAACACGGTATTTTCCGAGCCACAAGTTGACGATTATTACGACGAGTTAACGCTTGATAACGGTTACGTTTTTGCAGTTGAATATTTACCAGGTCAATTCGACCAAAGGGCAGACAGTTGTTCACAATGCTTACAACTTATATCTCAAAAAGAAAGACCTTTATGCCGTACTGCAAAAATTTATATTTTATACGGCAATTTAACTGAAAAAGATATTGCCGAAATTAAAAAGTATTTAATAAACCCCGTAGAATCAAGACAAGCAACGCTTGATACTTTCAATACTTTAAAGGCAAATTTCGATATGCCTACTACGGTAAAAACGCTTGATGGATTTATTGATTTAGACAAGCAAGGTTTATCTAATTTCGTTAAAGAATACGGCTTAGCAATGGATACGGACGATATTGCTTTTTGCCAAGAATATTTTAAAAGCGAAAATAGAAATCCAACAATAACTGAAATTCGTATGATTGACACTTACTGGTCTGACCATTGTCGTCATACAACTTTCTTAACGACGATAGACAGCGTTGAGTTTGAAGACCAACTTTTACAAGAAACTTACGAAGATTATTTAAAGACGAGAGAGTTTTTAAATAGAACTAAACCTATTAATTTGATGGATTTAGCAACTTTAGCAACAAGATATCTTAAGAAGACGGGCAAACTTGAAAAACTTGACGAATCTGAAGAAATTAACGCGTGCACGGTAAAAATCGAAGTAACCGTTGACGGAAAGAAAGAGCCTTGGCTTTTACTTTTCAAAAACGAAACGCATAACCACCCAACTGAAATAGAGCCTTTCGGTGGCGCTGCAACTTGTATAGGTGGCGCTATAAGGGACCCACTTTCGGGCCGTTCGTACGTTTACGCAGCAATGCGCGTTACGGGTGCAGGTAATCCGTTAAAGCCTTTAGCAGAAACTTTAAAAGGTAAACTTTCTCAAAGAAAAATCGTAACGACTGCCGCTCAAGGTTATTCAAGTTACGGTAATCAAATAGGTTTAGCAACGGGTATGGTTGACGAACTTTATCACGAAGGTTATACTGCTAAGAGAATGGAAATAGGTGCAGTTATCGCTGCAGCGCCAGAAAAGAACGTAAGACGTGAAAGACCAGAAAAGGGCGACGTTGTTATTTTACTTGGTGGTAGAACGGGTAGAGACGGTTGTGGTGGTGCAACGGGCTCGTCAAAATCACATACGATTGAATCTTTAGAAAGTTGTGGTGCAGAAGTTCAAAAAGGTAACGCGCCAGAAGAAAGAAAACTTCAAAGATTATTTAGAAACGAAACTGCAAGCAAAATGATTAAACGTTGTAACGACTTTGGTGCAGGTGGCGTTTCGGTAGCAATAGGTGAATTAGCCGACGGTTTATTAATTAACCTTGACGCTGTTCCTAAAAAATATGAAGGACTTGATGGTACGGAACTTGCAATAAGCGAATCGCAAGAAAGAATGGCCGTTGTAGTTGAAAAACAAGACGTTGAAAAATTCATTGAATTAGCAAATAGTGAAAATCTTGAGGCAACCGTAGTTGCGCAAGTTACGGATAAAAACCGTCTTACGATGACTTGGAAAGGCAACGTTATAGTTGATATTTCAAGAGATTTCTTAAACTCTAACGGTGCTGAAAAACATATAAAAATACTTTCTACTAAACCACAAAATTTCGATAAAGAAGTTAACGGTGAGTTTAGTGAAAATTATAAAACCTTAGTTGGCGATTTAAACGTTTGCTCAAAGCGTGGTTTAAGTGAAAGGTTTGACTCGACAATCGGCGCAGGTACGGTATTAATGCCGTTTGGTGGTAAACGCCAAAGAACTCCTATTCAAGCAATGGTACATAAAATTTCACTTGAAAAGGGTGATACGAGCGATTGTTCGTTAATGTCATGGGGTTATAATCCGTTTATTACTGAAAAAAGCCCATATCACGGCGCATATTTAGCAGTAGTAGAAAGCGTTAGCAAATTAATAGCAACGGGCGCTGATTTTAAAGACGTATACCTTACCTTCCAAGAATATTTTGAACGTCCGTCTAAAGATGAAATACGTTGGGGTAAACCATTATCTGCTTTACTCGGCGCGTTTAGGGCTCAAAAAGATTTACAAATAGCGTCAATCGGTGGTAAAGACTCAATGAGTGGTAGTTTTGAAAATTTAGACGTTCCACCAACCTTAGTTTCTTTTGCAGTTACTACTGACGACGTTAAAAATATTATTTCGCCAGAATTTAAAAAGCCAAACAGTAAAGTTGTTATATTAAAATGTAAATACACTAAAGATAATCTTCCAGATAGCAAATCGTTAATTGAAAACTTTAATATCGTTAGCGACCTTGTAAGAAGTGGAAAAGTTTTATCTTGCTACACTCCTTGCTATGGTGGTATTGCCGAAGGCGTGTTTAAAATGTGTATAGGTAACGGACTTGGCTTTAAGTACGCTGATAACGTTACGAAAGAAGATATCTTTGCATACAATTACGGCGCGTTTATAATTGAATTAAATAGCGACGAACAAGTAGGCGAAGTATTAGGGTATACTACTGAAAATTACGAAATTACTTATAACGGTGAAACATTAAGTATTGAAGAACTTGAAAAAATTTATGAAGATAAGTTAGAAAGCGTATATCCTTGTAATATTAAAGTAAATGCAAGTCAACTTGAAAATTTAGAGTATAAGACTGATAAAATTTACGCTCCTAAATTTAAAGTAAGTAAACCTAAAGTTTTAATACCAGTATTCCCAGGCACTAACTGTGAATACGATTCGGCAAAAGCAGTTGAAAGGGCAGGCGCTGAGGCTGAAATATTCGTTATTAACAACTTATCAAGCGAAGGCGTTTCAAAAAGCGTTGAACAATTTGCTAAGAAGATTAGTGAATCGCAAATTATATTTGTTCCAGGTGGTTTCTCGGGTGGTGACGAACCTGACGGCTCGGGTAAATTTATAACGGCTTTCTTTAGAAATGCAGTTATTAAAGAAAAGGTTACCGAACTTTTAGAACAAAGAGACGGCTTAATGCTTGGTATTTGTAACGGTTTCCAAGCCCTTATTAAACTTGGTCTTGTTCCTTACGGTAAAATCGTTGACACTGACGTAAATTCGCCAACGCTTACTTTTAACACGATATCTCGTCACCAATCAAAGATTGTTAGAACTAAAATTGTTTCAAACAAATCGCCTTGGCTTCAAGGAGTAAACGTAGGTGACGTATGTAACGTTGCAATATCTCACGGTGAAGGTAGATTTATTGCTACTAACGAAGTGTTAGAACAACTTAAATCAAACGGTCAAATAGCAACTCAATACGTTGACTTTGACGGTAACGTAACAAGCGATATTCAATTTAACCCTAATAACTCGTACAACGCTATCGAAGGTATTTTATCGCCAGACGGCAGAGTACTTGGTAAAATGGGACATACTGAAAGGTATAATAACGGTTTATATAAAAACGTTTACGGTAATTACGATATAAAACTTTTTGAATCGGCAGTAAAATATTTTAATAAATAGGAGAAATTATGGCTTTTTTATCGGATATAGAAATTGCCCGTAATGCAAAAATTCAAAAAATAACGGACATAGCAAAAAAAGCAGGTATAGACCAAGAATATCTTGAACCATACGGCAAATACAAGGCTAAAGTCGACCTTTCATATATAGAAAATAGTCAAAAACAAGGCAAACTTATTTTAGTAACGGCAATAACGCCTACGCCGGCAGGCGAAGGCAAGACGACTACTACAATCGGTCTTGCCGACGGTTTAAATAAAATAGGCAAAAAGGTTGCAGTTGCTTTAAGGGAACCTTCACTTGGACCGGTTTTTGGTATTAAAGGTGGTGCTGCAGGTGGTGGTTACAGTCAAGTAATACCTATGGAAGATATAAACCTACATTTTACAGGCGACTTCCACGCAATAGGCGCTGCAAACAACTTGCTTTGTGCTATGATAGACAATCATATTCATCAAGGTAACAGTCTTGGTATTGATAACAAAAAAATTACTTTTAAAAGATGCGTTGATATGAACGACAGACAACTTCGTAATATCACTTGTGGCTTAGGGGGTAAAGTTAACGGTATTCCAAGAGAAGAGGGTTTCGATATAACTGTAGCAAGTGAAATAATGGCTATACTTTGTCTTGCAAATTCTTTAAGTGATTTAAAAGAAAGACTTGCTAATATAATTATCGGCTATAATTTTGATGACAAGCCTATTTTTGCTAAAGACTTAAAGGCGCAAGGGGCTATGGCAGTCTTATTAAAAGACGCGTTAAAACCAAACTTAGTACAAACTTTAGAAGGCACGCCGGCGTTTATTCACGGTGGACCTTTTGCAAATATTGCGCACGGTTGTAATTCCTATTTAGCAACTAAAATGGCTTTAAAGACGGCAGATTACGCCGTTACCGAAGCAGGTTTTGGCGCTGACTTAGGTGCTGAAAAGTTTTTTGATATTAAGTGTAGAAAAACGGGTTTAAAACCATCGGCAGTTGTAATGGTAGCAACTATTAGGGCGTTAAAAATGCACGGTGGAGTTTTAAAAGCCGACTTAAATAATGAAAATTTAGATGCGCTTAAAAAGGGTATTCCAAACCTTTTACGTCACGTTGATAACGTTAAAAACGTATACGGACTTCCAACAGTAGTTGCAATTAACCGTTTTCCAACCGACACTCAAAATGAAATAGACTTTATTATTAAAGAATGTAAAAAGTTAAACGTAAACGTTATACTTTCAACGGTATGGGCTGACGGTGGCAAAGGTGGAGTTGAACTTGCAAAAGAAGTGGTAAGACTTTTAGAAGAAGAAAAACCAAACTTTACTTTTGCATACGAAGACAATTTATCTATCGAAGAAAAAATCAACGCTGTCGTAACTAAAGTGTATAAAGGCGACGGAATTATTATAACGGACGACGCTAAAAAACAAATAGAAAGACTTACGAGTTTAGGCTACGGCAATTTGCCTATATGTATTGCAAAAACTCAATACAGTTTTTCTGACGACGCTACTAAACTTGGCGCACCAACTAACTTTAAGGTTACTATAAAAAACGTAAAAATATCGGCAGGCGCAGGATTTATAGTTGTCTTAACGGGTAATATAATGACAATGCCGGGGCTACCAAAAATACCTTCGGCTGAAAATATTGACGTTTTAGAAAACGGCACAATAATAGGATTATTTTAAAAGGAGATATAAATATGGCAAAGTATATTAATGAACCATCACACACTTTTAACGAATATCTTTTAATTCCAGGATATTCAGGAACTAACGCTATCCCATCGAACGTAAGTTTAAAAACTCCACTCGTTAGGTTTAAAAAAGGCGAAGAAAGTGCAATTTCAATGAATATACCTATGGTTTCGGCAATAATGCAATCGGTTTCGGGTGAAAATTTGGCTATTGCTCTTGCAAAAGAAGGTGGCGTATCGTTTATTTACGGTTCTCAAAGTATTGAAAGCCAAGCAAAAATGGTAGCGCGCGCGAAAAATCATAAAGCAGGTTTCGTTACTAGTGATTCTAATATTAAACCGGATGCAACGCTTAAAGAAATTATTGCTTTAAAAGAAAAGACGGGACACTCTACGGTAGCTGTTACTGAAGACGGAACTAATAACGGTAAACTTTTAGGTATCGTTACAAGCAGAGATTATCGTGTTAGTAGAATGAGCCTTGACGAAAAGGTTACTTCGTTCATGACTCCTTTTGATAAATTAATCACGGCAAAAGAAGGCACTACTTTAAAAGAAGCAAACGATATTATTTGGGATAACAAGTTAAATTCATTACCTATAATTAACGACGAAGGTAAACTTTGTTATTTCGTATTTAGAAAAGACTACGACAGTCACAAACAAAATCCAAACGAACTTTTAGACGCTGAAAAAAGATACGTAGTTGGCGCAGGTATCAATACAAGGGACTATGCAGAAAGAGTTCCAGCATTAGTTGACGCAGGTGTAGACGTTCTTTGTATCGACTCTTCGGAAGGTTTTTCGGAATGGCAAAAAATTACTATCGACTGGATTAAATCAACTTATAACGGCAAAGTTAAAGTCGGCGCAGGCAACGTAGTTGACGCTGAAGGTTTTAGATTTTTAGCAGACTGTGGTGCAGACTTTATTAAAGTTGGTATAGGTGGTGGTTCTATTTGTATTACAAGAGAAACTAAGGGTATAGGTAGAGGACAAGCAACTGCTTTAATCGAAGTTTGTGAAGAAAGAGATAGATATTTTAAAGAAACGGGAATTTACGTTCCTGTTTGTTCGGACGGTGGCATAGTTTACGACCATCATATAACTTTAGCCTTAGCAATGGGTGCAGACTTCGTTATGCTTGGAAGATATTTTGCAAGATTTGACGAGAGCCCAACGAATAAAGTAATTATCGGTGGTAATTACTACAAAGAATACTGGGGTGAAGGCTCTGCAAGGGCAAGAAACTGGCAAAGATACGATTTAGGTGGCGACAAAAAACTTTCTTTTGAAGAAGGTGTTGACTCTTACGTTCCTTACGCTGGTAAATTAAAAGATAACGTTGCAATTTCGTTAAGCAAGGTTAAATCAACAATGTGTAACTGTGGCGCGTTGACGATTAAAGAGTTACAAGAAAAAGCAAAATTAACTCTTGTTTCGGCTACTAGTATCGTTGAAGGTGGTGCTCACGACGTTATACCTAAAGATAAAGCGCAAACGATAAAATAATTTATTTTACTATCTAAAACTAATTGACTAAAAATCGTTTTTATGATATTATAAACAAGATATATCTTTAAAACGATACGAGATATCGGCAAGATAGGAATTATTTAGCTAAATGCAAAAAGTCTGCGCAAATTATAAGCAAAGGCTTTTAGTGATTTTTGTTATGCATAATTTTCGTCTACCGATATTTCGGTAGACTTTTTTTGTAAAGGAAATTATGAATAATTTTGATATTAATTTATTAAAAACAACTTTAAAAATGCCTAACGTATTCAATAGTAAAACTATTGAAGGCTTTGTTGTTTTGCCTGGTTTTTGTGACGTTCACGTTCATTTTAGAGAGCCAGGCTTTTCTTATAAAGAAACGATAAAAACAGGCTCGCTTGCCGGGGTTGCAGGTGGTTATACTACGGTATGCACGATGCCAAATTTAAATCCCGTGCCCGACAGTTTAAATTCTTTACAAGTACAACTTGATATTATAAATAAAGATAGTGCGCTTCAAATTATTCCATTTGCATCTATTACTAAAGGACAAATGGGTGAAAGCCTTGCCGATATGGACGATTTAAACGGTAAGGTTGCAGGTTTTACCGACGACGGTAGAGGTGTTCAAAGTGATGAATTAATGCTTAGCGCAATGCGAAAAGCAAAAGAGTTAGACGCTATCATAGTTGCTCATTGTGAAGATAATTCGCTTTTAAACGGTGGCTATATTCACGACGGTGAGTATGCTAAAAAACACAATCACAAAGGTATATGTTCAAAAAGCGAGTGGGGGCAAGTTGAAAGGGATATCGAACTTGTAAAACTTACGGGTTGTAAATACCACGTTTGCCACGTTTCAACAAAAGAAAGTGTAGACCTTATTCGTAAAGCAAAAAAAGACGGTGTAGATATAACGTGCGAAACTGCTCCACATTATTTGATTTTTAACGATAACGATTTAAAAGAAGACGGCGCGTTTAAAATGAATCCACCTATTCGTAGTGAAGAGGATAGGCTTGCTTTAATCGAAGGTATAAAAGACGGAACTATCGATATGATAGCAACCGACCACGCACCACATAGTCAAGAAGAAAAAAGCAAAGGATTAAAAGGTAGCGTAAACGGAATAGTAGGTTTAGAAACGGCGTTTGCAGTTTTATATACGAATTTTGTAAAAACAAATGTAATAAGTTTAGAAAAACTCGTACGACTTATGAGTATAAATCCAAGGGAACGCTTTAACTTAAAAGAAGTTAACGGATACTCTGTTTGGGATTTAAACGCTTGTTACGAAATAGATAGTAGTAAGTTTTTATCAAAGGGTAAAAGTTCGCCTTTTGATAAACAAATGGTATACGGCAAATTAATAAAAACGGTAATTAACGATAATGTAGTTTACGAAAAGGAGAGCAACTAATGGCTAAAAGAAAAGATATTAAAAAGATATTAATTATAGGTTCAGGTCCTATTATAATAGGTCAAGCAGCAGAGTTTGACTATGCAGGTACGCAAGCGTGTTTAGCACTTAAAGAAGAAGGTTACGAAGTAGTTTTAGTAAACTCAAACCCTGCAACTATAATGACTGATACGACTATTGCCGATAAAGTTTATATGGAACCTTTAACGCTTGAATACGTTGCTAAAATAATCCGTCACGAAAGGCCAGACGCAATACTTCCAGGTATAGGTGGTCAAACGGGTTTAAACTTAGCGATGCAACTTGAAAAGAAAGGCGTTTTAAAAGAGTGCAACGTTGAACTTTTAGGTACGAGTAGTGAAAGTATTGAAAGGGCTGAAGATAGGGAACTTTTCAAACAACTTTGCGAAAGTATAGGAGAGCCTGTAATTCCGTCGGAAATTACTTACTCAATCGAAGAAGCAAAAGAATCGGCAAAAAGAATAGGCTATCCAGTAGTATTACGTCCTGCCTTTACTTTAGGTGGCACGGGTGGAGGCTTTGCTGATAACGAAGAAGAACTTGTAGAAATAGGTTTAAACGCTTTTAAACTTTCTCCCGTTCATCAAGTTTTAGTTGAAAAAAGCGTAAAAGGTTATAAAGAAATTGAATTTGAAGTAATGCGCGATAGCACGGGTAAGGCAATCACAATTTGTGGTATGGAAAATATCGACCCCGTTGGCGTACATACGGGCGATTCTATAGTAGTTGCTCCTATTATGTCTTTAAATCAAAAAGATTTAAAAATGCTTAATGATAGCGCAATTAAACTTATCAGCGAACTTAAAATTGCAGGTGGATGTAACGTACAGTTTGCATTAAACCCAACTTCAAGCGAATATTACTTAATTGAAGTAAATCCAAGGGTGTCAAGGTCGTCTGCATTAGCGTCAAAAGCGAGTGGCTATCCTATCGCAAGGGTAACGGCTAAAATTGCAGTTGGTATGAAATTAAGCGAAATTCAAATTGCTAATACTACTGCCGAATTTGAACCAAGACTTGACTACGTCGTTGCTAAATTCCCAAGATTTCCGTTTGATAAATTTACTCAAGCGTCAAACAAACTTGGCACTCAAATGAAAGCAACGGGCGAAGTTATGGGTATAGGTAACACTTTAGAAGAGTGTATTTTAAAGTCTGTAAGGTCGCTTGAAACGGGCGTTTGTCATACTCATTTAGCAAAATTTGATAATTACACTACCGAACAATTATACGAATATCTTAAAGAATTTAAAGATGATAATATTTTCGCAGTTTGCGAACTTTTAAGAAGAAACGAAAGCGTTGAAAAGTTACACGAAGTCACTAAAATTACTGAACTTTTCTTAAATTCTTTCAAAAAGATAACCGATTTTGAAAAAGTAGTTAAAGAAAATAAAGATATTGAAACGTTAAAAAATGCTAAAAAATTAGGCTTTAGTGATAAATATATTGCAAAATTATGGGAAGTAAAAGAACTTGAAGTTTACTCTTTAAGACAAGAAAATAGTATTTATCCAACTTTCCAAATGGTAGATACTTGTCATACTAACGCGTATATTCCGTATTTTTATTCAACTTATAACGGCGATAAAACACAAGTTAAAATGGATAAAAAAGATAAGTTAGTGGTATTAGGCGCAGGTCCTATAAGAATAGGTCAAGGCGTAGAATTCGACTATTCTACGGTACACGCCGTAACGACTATTAGACAATCGGGCTACGAAGCAATAATTATTAACAACAACCCAGAAACTGTTTCTACCGACTACACTACGAGTGATAAATTGTATTTTGAACCGTTGACGACGGAAGACGTTATGAATATTATTAATTTAGAAAACCCTATGGGTGTAGTTGCGTCGTTAGGTGGTCAAACGGCAATCAACTTAGCCGAGCCTTTAAAGAATAGGGGCGTTGAAATAGTTGGTACTGATTGCGACGCTATCGACAAAGCTGAAAATAGGGACGCTTTTGAAAAATTATTAAAAGAACTTAATATTCCACAACCACAAGGCAAGGCTGTAACTAAAATCGAAGACGGCGTTAACGCTGCTAAGGAAATAGGATATCCTGTTTTAGTTAGACCAAGTTTCGTTTTAGGTGGTAGAGCAATGAGAATAGTTGCTAATGAAGAACAACTTCGCCACTACTTAAAAACGGCAGTTGAAATCGACGAAGACAAACCTGTTTTAGTAGATAAATATATCGTAGGTAAAGAAGTTGAAGTAGACGCTATTTGCGACGGTAAAGACGTATTCGTTCCAGGTATTATGGAACTCGTTGAAAGAACGGGTATTCATAGTGGCGACTCGATAAGCGTATATCCTACTTACACTATTTCAAACAAAGTAAAAGGTATAATTTTAAAATACGCTAAACAGTTAGGTTTAGGAATAGGAATAAAAGGATTATATAATATTCAATTTATCGTAGATAAAGACGAAAAGGTTTATATAATCGAAGTAAATCCACGTTCTTCAAGAACTGTTCCTTTCTTATCAAAAGCAACGGGCTACAGTTTAGCAGATATAGCAACGCAAGTAATAATGGGCGTATCTTTAAAAGAACAAGGAATCTTTGAAATTTACCCACAAGAAAAGAAACGTTGGTACGTAAAAGTTCCGGTATTCTCGTTTAACAAAATTAGGGGACTTGACGCTTACTTATCACCAGAAATGAAATCTACGGGTGAAGCAATAGGTTATGATGATAAACTTTACCGTGCTTTCTATAAAGCGTTACAAGCATCTGGCTTAAAAGTTCAAAATTACGGTACGGTTTTCGTTACGGTTGCAGATAAAGACAAAGAAGAAGTTTTACCTTTAGTTAGAAGATTTTACAATTTAGGCTTTAATATTCAAGCAACTAAAGGCACGGCTAAATTCTTAAAAGAAAACGGAATTAGAACGCACGCCGTTGGTAAAATTAGTGAAGGAAGTGACGAAGTTCCTAACGCTATAAGACAAGGTTACTTAGCCTACATTATCAACACGAGCGATATAGGTAGTTCGGACTCTACTTCGCAAGACGGTCACGAAATTAGAAAACTTGCAACGGAAAATAACGTAAACATATTTACTTCGCTTGATACCGTACAAACGTTATTAGACGTTTTAGAAGAAACAACTATTTGTATATCAACAATCGACGCGTAGGAGATAAAATGAAACAAGGCTTTTTTAAAGTTTTAAGTAACGAAAAATTATGTGAAAACGTTTATAAAATGCAACTTTTAGGCGACGTAAGTGATATTACAAGCGCAGGTCAATTTATAAATATCAAACTTGACGGGTTATACCTTCGTCGTCCTATATCGGTAAACGATTTAGATGGCGACATAGTTACTATCATTTATAAAGTAGTAGGCAAGGGTACGGAAAAATTATCTAAAATGGAAGGTGGTGAAACTTTAGATATTTTAACGGGACTTGGCAACGGTTATAATTTATTAAATTCGGGCGACGCTCCGTTACTTATAGGTGGTGGGGTAGGCGTTCCACCGTTATTCCTTTTAGCAAAAAGGTTAATAGCGCAAGGTAAAAAAGTTACCGTTATTTTAGGATTTAACACTAAAAGCGAAATTTTTTACGAGCAAGAATTTAAAAATATAGGCGCTAACGTTTTCGTAACGACGGTTGACGGCAGTTACGGTGTTAAAGGTTTCGTTACCGACGCTATGAAAGATTTAAACTATTCTTACGTTTATACTTGTGGACCAGAACCTATGCTTAAAGCCGTTTATAACAAATCAACTTCAAGTGGCGAATTTAGTTTTGAAGAAAGAATGGGTTGTGGTTTTGGCGCTTGTATGGGTTGTTCGTGTAAAACTCTATACGGCAATAAGCGAATTTGTAAAGACGGTCCCGTTCTTAAAAAGGAGGAAATTATATGGGGAAATTAACAGTTAATTTATGTGGAATTGAACTTGATAACCCTATAATTCCTGCAAGTGGAACTTTTGGTTACGGATACGAATTTAACGAATTTTACGACATTAATATTTTAGGTACTTTTTCTTTTAAGGGAACTACTAAAGATGCAAGATTTGGTAATCCTACGCCAAGAATTGCAGAATGTCCAAGTGGTATGATTAACGCTGTAGGACTTCAAAATCCCGGCGTAGATAAAGTTAAAAGCCACGAGTTAGTTGAACTTAAAAAGGTATTTAATAAAAAAGTAATGTCTAACATAAGTGGTTTTTCGTTAGACGATTATGCTTACACGGCTGAACAATTAGATAGTGAAGATATTATAGGTTGGCACGAAATTAACGTAAGTTGTCCTAACGTGCACGGTGGTGGTATGAGTTTTGGTACTAATGCTGAAATGATATCTCAAGTAGTTAAAAGGGTAAAAAGCGTTACTACTAAACCTATTATAATGAAATTATCTCCAAACGTAACGGATATCGTTTCTATTGCAAAAGCGTGTGAAGATAGTGGTGCAGACGGCATAAGTTTAATAAACACTTTGCTTGGTATGCGCATAGATTTAAAAACTAAAAAACCTATTATTGCAAACAAAATGGGGGGATATTCGGGCGAAGGAATTTTTCCCGTTGCTTTAAGGATGGTTTACCAAGTTGCAAACGCCGTAAAAATTCCAGTTATCGGTATGGGTGGCGTTTCAAACGCTGAAAACGTTATCGAAATGATGCTTGCTGGCGCAACAGCAGTAGAAGTAGGCGTTGCAAACTTAATAAATCCGTTTGCTTGTAAAGAAATTATTGAAGATTTACCAAACGTAATGGCGAAATATAAAATAGGAAATCTTAAAGATATAATAGGAGTGGCTAAATAATGAATAAAGACGTAATTATTGCTTGTGATTTTGATAGTAAAGAAAAAGTTTTAAACTTTTTAGATTTATTCACAGACGTAAAACCTTTCGTTAAAATAGGTATGGAACTTTATTATGCAGAAGGTCCAGAAATCGTACGTGAAATTAAAAAGCGTGGTCATAAAATATTTTTAGATTTAAAACTCCACGATATTCCTAACACCGTAAAAAAATCAATGGCAGTTTTATCAAGACTTGACGTTGATATGTGTAATTTGCACGCTGGTGGAACGGTAAAAATGATGCAATACGCTATCGAAGGTTTAACAAGGGAAGACGGCACAAGACCACTTTTAATAGCAGTTACTCAATTAACTTCAACCGACGAAGAAAGTATGCAAAAAGATTTATTAATAGATAAACCATTAGACCAAGTAGTTATGCATTATGCTAAAAACGCTAAAATTGCAGGACTTGACGGTGTAGTTTGCTCTCCACTTGAAGCAGGTAAAGTTCATAGCGTATGTGGCGAAGAATTTTTAACTGTAACACCAGGCGTAAGATTTGCCGACGGCGAAGTGGGTGACCAAAAAAGGGTAACGACGCCTGCAAAAGCAAGGGAGCTTGGCTCAAATTATATAGTTGTAGGTAGACCTATAACGGCAAGCGAAAATCCCGTTGAAGCGTATAAAAGATGTGTTAAAGAATTTATAGGATAAAGGTGATAATATGAAAAAATTAATTGCAAAAGATTTACTTAAAATCAAGGCTGTATTTTTTAGACCAGACGAACCGTTTACTTGGGCAAGTGGAATTAAAAGTCCGGTATATTGCGATAACCGTTTAACTTTAACAAGCGTTGACGTAAGATGCGACGTTGAAAACGGTTTAGCAACTTTAGTAAAAGAAAACTACCCTGACGTTGAAGTATTAATGGGAACTTCTACTGCAGGTATTGCTCACGCAGCAATAGTTGGTCACTTATTAAATCTTCCTATGGGTTACGTTCGTTCGGGTGCAAAAGACCACGGTAGACAAAACCAAATCGAAGGTAGACTTGAAAAAGGTCAAAAAGTAGTAGTCGTTGAAGATTTAATTTCAACGGGTGGTAGCGTAATAGAAGTAGTAAACGTTTTAAGAGAGGCTGGCGCTGAAGTTTTAGGCGTTGTAAGTATTTTTACTTACGGAATGAAAAAAGGTTTAGAAAGATTAGAACAAGCGTGCGTTAAAAACGTATCGTTAACCGACTTTGACGTAATTACTAACGTTGCCGCAGAAGAAGGTTATATTAAACAAGAAGATATACAAAAATTAATAGCATTTAGAAATAATCCAAGTGATGAAAGTTGGATAAAATAAGGTGAAATATGCGTAGTATAATGGATATCGTCGACTTAACCGTCGAAGAAATTAACAGTTTAATAGACGTTGCTTTAGATATAAAAAGTAACCCTTTAAAGTATAGCGAAAAATGTAAAGGCAAAAAAATTGCAACGCTATTTTTCGAGCCTTCAACAAGAACGAGATTGTCTTTTGAGTCTGCTATGCTTGAACTTGGGGGACAAGTTATAGGTTTTTCTTCTGCAAGTTCGTCGTCTGCAAGTAAAGGCGAAAGCGTAAGCGATACTGCAAAAGTTATAAGTTGCTATGCCGATATTATCGCTATGCGACACCCTTTAGAAGGTGCGCCACTCGTTGCAGGCTTAAACGCGACTATTCCCGTAATTAACGCTGGTGACGGTGGGCATAAACACCCAACTCAAACGCTTGCCGACCTTTTAACTATTAAAAGTGAAAAGGGTAGGCTTGACAATTTAACGGTTGGTTTTTGTGGCGACTTAAAGTACGGTAGAACTGTACACTCACTTTTAGGCGCTCTTGCAAGATATAAAGGTATTAAAGTCGTTTTAATATCTCCAAACGAATTAAAAGTTCCGTCTTACGTTAAAGAAGACATATTATTAAAAAATAATATGGACTTTATTGAAACGGATAATTTAGAAGATGCGTTAGGCTCGCTTGACGTTTTATATATGACGCGAGTTCAACAAGAACGTTTTAGTGATATCGACGAATACAATAGACTTAAAGACGTTTATATTTTAACAAGCGAAAAAATGAAAAAGGCTAAAAGTGATACGATTATTTTACACCCACTTCCAAGGGTAAACGAAATAAGCGTTGATATCGACGATGATAGTAGGGCTTGCTATTTTAAACAAGTATATAACGGCAAACTTATGAGAATGGCTTTAATTTTAAAACTTTTAGAAGTAGCCAAAGAAGATAATAGTAAATTTACTTTAAAATACGATTTAGTTAAAGGCGTTCCATGTTGCTCAAATCCTAAATGTATTACAAAAACCGAACAAGAACTTAAAACGGTTGGTAAAAAGGTTGGTAATGCAATAAGATGTATTTATTGTGATACTAAATTAAATTAAAATAAAAACGGTTGCAGTTGCAACCGTTTTTGTTTATATAAAATTAAAGTAATGGAATAGTAGCAAGGTAGATAACGTCAGGTCTATCTTTAGCGTCGCCTTCGGCTAAAACGAAGGCTTTTTTATGTATAATACCACCTGCTAAATTTACTATATCTTCTAAGCCTTGAAGTGATGCGCCCGTAGATACTACGTCGTCAACTATACCAACTTTTTTACCTTTAATTAAGTCAACGTCGTGTTTAGATAAATATAAACGTTGTTCTTGTCCCGTCGTTATAGACGACTTAATTAAAACGTTAATACCGTCTTGCATATATAATTTTTTTGTTTTTCTTGCAACGGCGTAATATTGTTGACCTAATTCCCTTGCAACTACGTGCGCAAGTTGTAAACCTTTACTTTCTGCTGTAATTACAACGTCGCAATCGGTTAAAAGTTTAGCAAGTTCTTTGCCACAATGTTCGGTCAATTCTTGATTGCCGTGTAAGTTAAAAAATGCAATACTTAAATTTTCGTTTAAAGGCAAAATAGGTAATTGTGCCTCGTATCCTTTTATATCTACTTTGTAAAAATTACTCATAACTACTCCTAAAAGTTAATTCTTATTTAATTTTAACACAATAAAAACTCGATGTAAAGTTTTTAGATTAAATAGTATATTGTTTTTTTATTTTTAATATAATAGCGTAGGTGAATTATGAAAGAATATTCAAGCAATATCAACGAAATTTTTAAAAATTTAAGTTCAAGTGAAAAAGGTTTAAACGATAGTCAAGTAACGGTAAATAGACAAAAATATGGTGTTAACGAAGTTTCAAAGCAAAAGGGGAAAAGTTTTTTTAAAAGGGTAATCGAGGCGCTTTTAGACCCTATGCTAATCATTTTAGAAATTGCAACGGTAATTACGCTTGGAATAAATATAGGCAAGTCTTTAAAAGGACTTGAAACGGATTATTACGAGTGTTTAGGAATAGTCGTTGCAATTTTAATTAGCGTAGTTTTAACCTTAGTTATGGAAGGCAAGTCGCAAAAAGCGTTTAATCTACTTAATAGTATGAGTAAAAATACTTTAGTAAAGGTAATTCGTAACGGCGAAATTACCTTAATAAATCAAAATGAAGTAGTAGTAGGCGACGTGTTTTTTATAGAAAGTGGAGATAAAATCGTTTGTGACGGCAGAATTATTTCAGGTAACGGACTAAAAGTAGACGAGTCAAGTTTAACGGGTGAAAGTTTACCGGTAAAAAAAGACGGCTCGGTAGTGCTACATAAATCGACCTTGCTTGCCGATAGAAAGAATATGGTGTTTAGTGGCTGTTTCGTTGTTGAAGGGAGTGCAAAATGTATTGCGACGGCAGTAGGCGATAAAGCCGAAATAGGCACTATTGCAAGTGAGTTGCAAGTTAAAAATTGTGTTTCAGCGCCGTTGCAAGAAAAATTAAACAGACTTGGAAAGTTAATCACTGCACTTGGTAGTATAGCGTCGGTTTTAGTATTAATTTTAACGGTTAGTAAAATTTATAGTGAAAATAGGGTTAGTTTCGATACTATTCAACAAGCCTTTATAAACAGTATAATTTTAATAGTGGCGTCAGTCCCCGAAGGCTTGCCTACAACCGTTGCTATTGCATTGACGCTAAACGTTGTTAAACTATCTCGCTCAAACGCTTTAATTAAAAAGTTGGTTGCAACCGAAACGGTAGGTTGTGTTAGCGTAATTTGTTCGGATAAAACGGGTACGTTAACCGAAAATAAAATGACGGTGCAAAAAATAATATCAAACGGCGACAAGTTAAACGACTTTTTAATAAATAATATTGCAATTAATTCAACTGCAGATTTGTCAACCGTCAATAAGCAAGTAACTTACGTAGGTAACGTAACAGAAGGCGCTTTACTTTTATATTTGAAAAAAAATAAAATTGATTACACTAAAATTAGGGGAAGTTTTACTCCGTTAACCGTAGAACCGTTTACGTCTAAAAACAAGTTTATGACAACCGAAATTAATTTAAACGGTGAAAAAGCAACTTATTTAAAAGGTGCAATCGAAGTAGTTTTAAATAAGTGCAAAATGCCTTTAAATGAAAAACAGTCAACTTTAAAAAATGCAAACGAATATGAAAATCAAGGTATGCGAATTATAAGTTTTGCGCACAAAATAGGCGAAAACGACTACATTTTCGACGGATTTGCCGCAATTAGCGATAGTGTTCGTAAAGACGTGTACTCGTCGGTTAAAGAGTGTAAAAGGGCAGGAATTATCGTTAAAATGCTTACGGGCGACAGTTTAAAAACTGCCTACAACATAGCAAAACAGCTTGAAATAGTAGAAGACGAGAGTGGAGTAATTGAAAGTAGCCAAATAGATATTTTAACAGACGACGAGTTAAAATCTCAACTTTTAAAAATAAACGTCGTTGCAAGAAGTACTCCTAAAACCAAGGTAAGAATTGTAAAACTTTTAAAAGAAATGGGCGAAGTCGTCGCTTGTACGGGGGACGGAATAAACGACGCTCCTGCAATTAAGCATGCAGATATAGGTATTGCAATGGGCGACGGCTCGGAAATAACTAAAGAGGCAAGCGATATAATTTTGCTTGACAATTCCTTTTCAACAATCGTAAAAGCCATATCGTTTGGAAGAAACATATACTCGAATTTTAGGCGTTTTATAACTTTTCAACTTTCAGTAAATTTAACGGCAGTAACTTTTATAATAGCGTCGTTAATTATAGGAACGGGCAATCCGTTTAATACTTTACAACTTTTATGGATAAATATTATAATGGACGGTCCACCAGCCTTAACGCTTGGACTTGAAAATCATAAAGGCGATTTGATGAGTTGTAAACCTGTGAAAAGAAGTGATAATATCGTGTCTAAAAATATGTTAATTAGAATTGTTTTTCACGCTATATTTACAACGACGGTTTTAGCATTACAATATAAAATTAATTTTATAAACTGTAAAGAAAGTCAAATGTCAACGGTTTTGTTTACAATGTTTATACTATTTCAACTTTTCAACGCCTTTAATTGTAGGGAACTTGGGAAAACGAGTGTTTTTAAAAATATTAAAGATAATAAAATAATGCTTATAGTGTTTTTGATAACCTTTATAGCACAAATATTACTTACTCAATATTTAGGGGCGTTTTTAAAAACTACGCCACTTAGTTTAGAAATATGGATAAAATGTATTTTAACTTGTTTTTCAATAATTGTAGTAAGTGAATTTTATAAATTAGTTTATCGAAAACTAAAAGAAAAAAACAATTTAAAAAATTACTCGATAAGACTAATTAAAAACAAAAATAATGCATAGACTTTAATTATGAAAGAAATTAAAATAACTGAATCTAAAACAAGAAATAAAAATATAGTATATTTATACACGACTTTAGGGGACGTAGTAAATCAAATAAATTCGCAAATACTTTTAAAAAACGGCAACAATAGAATTGAGTTAACTATCAACGTTATTGAAGACTACTATGAACTTTTAAAGCAAGAAATAGAAGACAAAATAGCCGATATAATCGCCGTTAGTTATAAATACGACTATTTCACTAAAAAAATAAAAACGGCGAGTTTAAGCGAGTTTGAAAGGGAATTATTAATAACTGCGCTTATATCTGCAGATATAGACGAAGATAAAAAATACGTCGTAAAAAAACTTAAAAATTTTAACGAGTATAGTATTGACGGAATATTTAATTTTAGAATGAAACCTTTAAAAGAAAAGTGGAGCGAAGTTGCAGGATATATTCCGTCCAACTTTGTGCCTAAGCAAGTTAAAGATTTTATCGATTATATAATTAAAGATAAAAATGGTAAAAAAGTGTATTATGAAAACGGTAGTGTTTTCGATAAACGATTTAACATTTTAAGAAGGCGAGAACTTTTAACTAAAAGTGGTCAAGACGAAAGCACGATAATTGAAATACTTTTATCAGGTGCTGGCGAAGTAGAACTTGGCTCGCCCTTAAGTGAACGAGAAGAAAAAATTATAAAAGAAATTTACGGTGATAGGGTAATATTCTCGTCTAATTATTACGTAAAGCCTAAAAAAAGTTAAAAATAGTTGACAAATATTCTAAACTATATATAATGTAAGGGTAAGCCTATTGAAAAGGTTATATTAATATAGGATTATTAGACTATTTTTTTACTAATTTACGACTACCTAAAAGTCCTTTTTTAAAGGGCTTTTTTTGACCCTTGTTTTACAGGAGATAAAATGCAAATATATTTAGATGATAAAATTTTACAAATACAACCTAATATTTCTTTGCAAGAACTTTTGATTTTAGAAGGATTAAGCGATAAGTCTATCGTGCTTGGAAAAGTAAACGATACCCTTTGTTCGCTTGATTACGTTTTAAACGAAAACGACAAGGTTAAGTTTATAACGTTAAAAGACAAAGAAGGTATTACGGCGTATCGTAGAACTTTACTTTTAATATTAGCGCACGCAGTAAAAGTTGTATATCCAACTTGTACGCTTGCCGACTGTAAAGTTACCGATACGGGATTTTATTATAATATTGAATTTAAAACTCCTATAAAAAACGAAGACTTGCAAAAAATAAGCGACGAAATGAAAAAAATTATTAAAAGTGATTTGCCTATAACGACGTACGAACTTTCAAAAAAAGACGCCGTTAAAAAAATGAAGTCGTTTAAAGAATTTTATAAATTACAAAATATAGTTGATAGTCAAAGTGAAAAAATAACTTTTTATAAACAAGGTTCGTTTAGGGAACTTTATTTTGGTCAAACTTTATCATCTACGGGTAAAGTTAAATATTTTAAACTTGATAAAATAAGTGGGGCATATTATCTTGGTGACAAAAAGAACAATATGCTTACGAGAATTTCAGCCGTTGCATTTGAAAAGAAATCGCAAATAGACGAATATTATCAAAATTTAAAGGAATCTGAAAGCGTTGCTCATTTAAAACTTGGTAAAAAATTAGGTTATTATACGACTTTTCAAAGTATAGGAAACGGATTGCCTATTATATTAAGTAAAGGCGAATTCGTTATAAAAATGTTAAAAAGGCTTATCGAAGACGACGAAATGGCATCGGGATTTACCTTCGTTAGAACGCCAGTTTTAGCAAAAACGTCTTTTTATAAAAAGCGTGGCGCGTTAGATAAAAATAAAGACGGATTATATCATATCGATTTAGGCAAAAAGGAAAGACATAATTTAACTTTAAGGAATAATATGTCTGCCTTCCACTTAGAAACTTATTTTTCGTCTTTAAAAAGTTATAAAGATTTACCTATTAGATACGCTGAAAACTCAATAGCGTTTTCAAGCGTTGAAAGTGGTAGTTTGAAAGGACTTGTAAAAACAAGACAGTACACGGCTGTTGAAGAAAATATTATTTGTTTAGAAAGACAATTTAAAGATGAAATTTCTTTTGCTATTCAAAGGGTTTTAAACTTTATGAATAGGCTTGGCTTTAGCGACGATTTAATTATAAGAGTAGGCGTAAAGGGTAGTAAAGAAAGTTCAAAATTTCTATGTTCTAATAGCGATTTTACAGAACAAGAAAATTTAATTAAAAGCATTTTAAACGAAAAGGGATTAAAGTATACTGAAAAAGTAGGTGCTTGTACTTATTTTGGTCCTACTATTCAATTTTTACTTAAAAATTCTTATAGGAAAGACGACGTTATTATAACGTTACAATTAGATAAAGAATTACCAAAACTTTTATCGTTAAAATATACTGAAAGAAACGGCAAAAAGTGTACTCCAGTATCTATTCACGTTATAGGCGAAGGTGGATACGAAAAGATTTTAGCCTATTTAATTGAAAAGTATATGGGTGCGATGCCCGTTTGGTTATCTCCTACGCAAGTTGAAATAATTAGCGTTGGTAAGGGTAGTGAAGAAAGAGCAAAAGGCGTTTACACTACTCTTGTAAAAGCAGGGTTTAGATGCTTAATTAATTTAGAAAATGAAAATATTAATAAAAAGATAAAATCTTCGCAAATTAATCAAATACCTTATACGGTAATCGTCGGCAGTAAAGAAGAAAACGACCAAATAACGATTAGAAAATACGCTACTAAAAAAGCCGTTAACGTAAGCGTAGAAAAATTTATTCAAATATTAAACAAAGATATAAAAAAATAATTTTAAGCAGTGAAAAACGCTTGACAAAAAACTTAGGTAATGGTAATATCTATATGACAAGTAGAATTACCCTTCTCGCCTAACAGCAAGTAAGTTAGTCAGGCCAAATAAGTTTTAATCGCCATCAGTGGCGTCTTACGACGGGGTAATTTTTACCCCGTCTAATTTTTTTAGGAAGGTACACTATCATTAAAGACCAACATCAAATTAATGAAGAAATAAGGGACCGTGAAGTTCGCGTAATCGGTAACAACGGCGAACAATTAGGTATTTTTAGTTCGCAAACAGCACTTCAAATGGCTTATGACGAAGGTTACGACCTTGTTAAAATTTCACCAAACGCTAATCCACCAGTTTGCAAAATAATGGATTACGGCAAGTATAAGTTTGAACAACTTAAAAGGGCAAAAGAAGCTCGTAAAAACCAAAAGACGGTTGAACTTAAAGAAATTTGGCTTTCAATGACTATTGATATCGGCGACCTTAACGTAAAAGCAAAACAAGCCGTTAAATTCTTATCTCAAGGTAACAAGGTAAAAGTTTCAATTAGAATGCGTGGTAGACAAAACGCACACTCGGATATCGGTATTGACGTTATGAATCGTTTTTACGCTATGATTGAAAATGACGCGTCTATGGAAAAGAAACCTATGCTTGAAGGTAGAAATATACTTATGATATTAGCCCCAAAGGCTTAACTAATAGAAAAATTTAGGAGGATATATATTATGCCAAAAATGAAATCACATAGTGGTGCTAAAAAGCGTTTTAAGCTTACAGCAACTGGCAAAGTTAAAAGAGGTCATCAAGGTAAAAGCCACATTTTAACTAAAAAGAACACAAAAAGAAAGAGAAGATTAAGAACGGGAACTTACGTTTCTGTTACTCAAGAAAAGACAATGAAGTCTTTAATTCCTTATAAGGCTTAATAAAGGAGATTGATAATATGCTTATAAAAAGAGGCGTTAACGCAGTTAAAAAAAGAAGAAAAATTATGAAACTTGCAAAAGGTTACTTTGGTGCTAAAAGCAAGTTGTACAGAGTAGCAAGACAAGCAGTTATGAAATCTCTTAATTATGCTTACGTTGGCAGAAAGAACAGAAAAAGAGATTTTAGAAAACTTTGGATTGCAAGAATTAACGCAGGTTGCAGACTTAACGGAATTTCATACAGTAAATTTATGTATGGTCTTAAACTTTGCGAAATAACTCTTAATAGAAAAGTACTTGCCGATATGGCAGTTAACGATGCACAAGGTTTTGCAACGTTAGTAGAAACAGCAAAGTCAAAGCTTGCTCAATAATTTAATAGGCTGTTAATTTTATTGACAGCCTGTTTTTAATATTTAACTATTATTAAAAAGGTTATTATGATATATTCTTCAAAGCAAAATTCGCTTATAAAAAAGATAGCGTCTTTAAAAGATAAAAAATACCGTAAAGAATATAATTTATATATTAGCGAAGGCGTTAAACCCGTAAACGACGCTATAACTTTTAATATGCCTATTGAATATATCGTTGCAACTTCATCTGTAATTGATAAAATTTTACCGTCAAACTACACGGTAATTGAAGTTACTGACGAGGTTTTTAGTTTTATTTCCGACGAAAAAACGCCACAAGGCGCTTTATGCGTAATAAAAATTCCTAATCAAAACGCTATAAATAAACCAAAAAACAACGCCGTTATTTTAGAAGGAATACAAGACCCAGGCAATTTAGGGACTATAATTCGTTCGGCGTTAGCCTTTGGTTTTACCGATTTATATTTAGTAAATTGTGTAGATTGTTACTCGCCAAAAGTGGTTAGAAGTAGTATGAGTTCAATTTACAAAGTAAATTTGCATAAGGGCAGTTTAGAAGACGTTTTAAAGGTGTTAGACGGATACCAAATTATCGTATGTGATATGAACGGACAAGACGTAAAATCGTTTACTCCGTCTAAAAATTACGCTATTTGCGTCGGCAACGAAGGCAAGGGTATATCACAAGAACTTTTTAGTAAAGCAGATAACGTAGTAGCCGTTAAAATGAACGAGTTTAGCGAAAGTTTAAACGTATCGGTGGCGTTATCAATAGTTATGTATCAATTTTCAAAATAAAGGAGAAATTTTATGTCAGGACATAGTAAATGGGCTAACATTAAAAATAAAAAGGCAAAAACCGACGCTGCAAAAGGTAAAATATTTACAAAAATAGGTAGGGAACTTGCCGTTGCAGCAAAGCAAGGTACAGACCCTAACACAAACAGTAAACTTGCCGACGTTATTGCAAAAGCAAAAGCGGCAAATATGCCTAACGACAATATAACTCGTAGCATTAAAAAGGCTGCAGGCGAACTTGGTAACGTAAACTACGAAGTAAAAATTTACGAAGGTTACGGTATAGCAGGTAGTGCAGTTATAGTAAAAACTCTTACCGATAACGTAAACAGAACTGTTGGTGAAGTAAGACACATTTTCGATAAATTCGGTGGAAATATGGGTACGACTGGTTCAGTTTCGTATATGTTTGAAAACAAAGGCGTTTTAATCATTGAAAGAACCGTTGAACTTGATGAAGATACCGTTATGGAACTTGTTTTAGATAGTGGTGCAGAAGACGTTATCACTATGGACGACTGTTATGAAATTAGAACTGCTCCACAAGATTTTTCACAAGTTAGAAAATTCTTTGAAGAAAAAGGTTATACTTTTGACGAGGCAGACATAATGATGGTTGCTAACGACAAAATTGATTTAACAGCCGACCAAATGATTACTTTTATGAAAATGATGGACGCTTTTGACGATAACGACGATATTCAAGACGTATATCACAACGTAAATTTACCTGAAGAAGACGAAGAAGAATAAAAATTTTTAATTTTTATGAATAAAAAAAAGTTTTAGTACTATACTAACTTTACGATAGGAAGAAACGAGATATATTTATTTTTTAAATAAAGGCAAGTTTCAATATATACTATCGTTTAAGGCTTGAAATATAGCCAAAAAGACTATTTATTAAGCAAATTGTTTAATAAATAGTCTTTTAAGTTTATTTAAAAATAAAATTGTCGCTTTTTAAAAATTTTTGTCAAATTTAACTTTTTTTTTACCTTTACGTAGTAAAATGATAAAGACTTAATAATGGGACAGTATGTTTAAATTTAAAATTTTAATTATTAAAGGGTAATTATGGGTTATATTAATTTAGACGGTCAAAATTTAAAAACTATGTTGTTAGGTGGGGCAAGCGTACTAAAAAGTAACGCTTCGATGGTTAACGATTTAAACGTTTTTCCCGTGCCTGACGGTGATACTGGTTTAAATATGACTAAAACGCTGGAAGGTGGTGTAGATAAAATTATATCGTGCGACGATACTTCTGCAAGCGTTATAGTTGACAAATTTGCTCACGGCGCATTATTTGGTGCAAGGGGCAATAGTGGAGTTATATTATCTCAAATTATTAAAGGTTTAAGTATAGGACTTGAAGGATTAAAAACCTTTGGTGTTATAGAACTTGCTAACGCTTTTAAAACGGGTGTTGAAACTGCTTATCACGCAGTAGAACGTCCTGTAGAAGGTACTATTTTGACGGTAGTTAGGGAAGCAACAGAATTCGCTTGTCACGAAACTCACGAAACGGACGGTGTTGACCTTTTCTTAAAAAATCATTTAGAGCAAGCAAAAATTACTTTATATAAAACTAAAGAAATGCTCCCTGTATTAAAACAAGCCGACGTAGTTGATAGTGGTGGTGCTGGATACGTTTGTTTCGTAGAAGGTATGTATAGGGCGTTAATAGGTGAAGAAATTGCCATTACCGAAGATTTTACTCAAAGCGACGCTCCTAAAACAGATTATTCGTTATTTACTAAAGATAGTATTTTAACTTACGGTTACTGTACAGAATTTATTTTAAGATTACAAACTTCAAAAGTCGACGTTGACACTTTTGATGAAAAAGTTATTATTGACTTCTTAAAATCAATAGAAGGCGAATCTATCGTTTGCTATAAAGACGAAGATATCGTAAAAGTTCACGTACATACTTTAAATCCGGGCGCAGTTTTAACTCATTGTCAAAAATATGGTGAATATCTTAATTTGAAAATTGAAAATATGAATTTACAACATAGCGAAAGTGAAGTAAAAAAGGAAGAAAAACCTTTTAAACGTAACGCGATAGTTTCTGTTGTAAACGGTGACGGTTTAATTAATTTATTTAAAGAACTTGGTGCAGACGCTATTATAAACGGTGGTCAAACGGGTAATCCGTCAAGCGACGATTTTGTAAAAGCCTTTGACAGTTTAAATTGTGAAAATATTTTTGTTTTACCTAATAACTCAAACATATATTTAGCAGCAACTCAAGCAGGTAAATTATATAAAAAGGCAAACGTAATAGTTATTAAGACTAAGTCAATTCAACAAGGTTACGTTGCTTTAAGCGTGTTTGATAGTGATGCAAGTGACGTTGAAATGCTTAAAAGCGATATGTGCGCAACTATTGAAGGCGTTACTAATTTAGAAACGACTTACGCTGTAAGAGATGCAGTCATAAACGATATAAATATTAAAAAAGATCATTTTATGACATTTATTAACGGTCGATTAGCGTGCACGGACGTTGACGAAATTGTTTCTACTTTAAAAGCCTTATCGTTAGTTGAAGATATTGAAGATAAAGAACTAATTACGGTATTTATAGGTAAAGACGTATCAAGTCAAGAAAAGCAAAGATTTATAGATGAGTTGGAAGAAAATTATCCAGATTTAACGGTAACGGTATACGATGGTGGACAAAATATTTATAACTTTTTAATTAGTGTAGAATAATTTAAATTAAAGGTTGAGCAATAAATTTGCTCAACCTTTTTATATAAAATATAAAAGTCAACTTGACTTAATTATAAATATGTATTAAAATATATAAAGTATATAATAGGTGATTTATGCGAATTTTAGGGATTGACCCAGGTCTTGCAACTATAGGCTACGGGGTTATCGACGTTGAAAATTCTAAAAGCAAAGTAATATCTTACGGTGTAATATCAACTCCAAAAGATAAAACTATGCCCGAAAGACTTGCTATTATCGAAAGTGATTTAAACACTATAATAGACAAATTTTCTCCCGACGAAATAGCCATTGAAGAGTTGTTTTTTAATACTAATATTACAACGGGTATAAACGTTGCTCACGCAAGGGGGGTAATAGTTTTAACTTGTTTAAAAAAGGTAGGAAAACTATTTGAATACACGCCTTTACAAATAAAGCAAGCGTTAACGGGTTACGGTAGGGCAGAAAAACGTCAAATACAAGAAATGACGAAAACGTTTTTATGTCTTAAAAGTATTCCAAGACCAGACGACGCAGCCGACGCTTTAGCAGTCGCGCTTACTCACTCACACACAAATAAATTAAAAGGTTCGTTTGAAATTAAGTAGGTAATTATGATAGGATATTTAAAAGGTAAAGTTTTATATGCAAATAACGGTAGCGTTTTACTTGACTGTAACGGTATAGGTTACGAAGTAACTTGTTCAAGTGAGGCGTTTTGTCTTTTAGCGACGGTAGGCGAAGGTGCAATTTACACCTATCTTAACGTGAACGACAACGGTGTTTCGTTATACGGTTTTAACTCTTTAGAAGAAAAAAGTATGTTTTTAAAACTTATAACCGTATCGGGTGTCGGTCCAAAAATGGGCATAACCGTACTTTCTTCAATGCCACTTAAAGACCTTGCCTTTATAATAGCATCGCAAGACGTAAAAAGTTTATCAAAGGTTAAAGGGCTTGGTAAAAAGACGGCAGAAAGAATTATTTTAGAATTACGTGAAAATATTTCTACGCTTGACTTGCCAACCGATAAAAAAGAGCAAAAACAAATGGCTCAAAATATATCTCCTATCGAAAGCGACGCTATAATTGCTCTTATGAGTTTAGGTTTTAATAGGGCAAGTAGTGAAGTTGCAGTAAAAAATGCAGTTGAAAAGGGTGCAGATACTATTGAAAGTATTTTAACGATAGCACTTCAAATTATTAAGTAGGTAATTATGATTGACGAACAAGATATAGTATTAACAAATGAAGACGAAAGGGTAGTTTCGCAAGATAGAACTATCTACGACGACGTTGAAAATATTTTAAGACCAAAGTCAATGGAAAATTACGTTGGTCAAAACAAAGTTAAAGACAATTTAAATATTTTTATAAAGTCTGCGAAATTAAGGGGCGAAGTTTTAGACCATATATTACTTTACGGCCCACCTGGACTTGGTAAAACAACGCTTGCTCATATCGTAGCAAACGAAATGTCGTCGCAAATAAAGGTGACAAGTGGTCCGTCGATTGAAAAGGCAGGCGATTTAGCGTCTATTTTAACAAACTTAAACGAAGGCGACGTTTTATTTATTGATGAAATTCATAGACTTCGCCACAATATTGAAGAAGTTTTATATCCTGCTATGGAAGACTTTACAATGGACTTAATCGTAGGTAAAGGCCCATCAGCAAGAAGTATTCAAATTCCTATTAAAAAATTTACTTTAATAGGAGCAACTACTAAAGCAGGTATGTTGTCGTCACCACTTCGCGATAGGTTCGGCGTACTTTGTAGGCTTGAAATGTACACCGTTGAAGAACTTGCCGAAATTGCAAGACGTTCTGCCGATACGCTTGGAATTCCTATCTCGGTAGACGCGTCTATCGAACTTGCAAAGCGTAGTAGGGGAACGCCAAGAATAGTAAACCGTCTTTTAAAGCGTGTGCGTGATTTTTCAACCGTACTTGGACACGACCAAATTACTTTTGAAGATACCGTCCTTGCATTAAACCGTTTAGAAATCGAC